>NZ_JBEZUT010000275.1:0-11829 GCF_040636595.1 Kitasatospora sp. NPDC036755 | reverse complement strand
CGTTGGGGCCGTAGAGGCCCCAAGGCTCGCCCACGTCGGCTGTGGGTATCACGATCCTCGCCGCGACATTGAAGCCCGAACTCATAGAAGTGACCACCGCCGCCACTGCCGCTGCCGAGCGGCGGCTGGCGGCGATCACCGGGCGCGAGCGGGAGATCCTCACCCTGGTCGGCCGGGGCCTGTCCAACACCGAGATCGCCGCCGAACTGGTGCTCAGCGTCGCGACCGTCAAGACCTACATGACCAGGCTGCTGGCCAAGCTCGACGCCCGGGACCGGGTGCAGCTGGTCATCCTGGCCTACGAGGCGGGCCTGGTCTCCGTGCCCGGCTGACCGCGCCCGACCGACCGGGCCGCCCCGGGCTCAGCGCTTGACCGCCACGCCCGCGTACATCGCGATGTCCCGGTCCCGAACGGGGGCCACACCGGCCTCCGGCCGCCAGCGGTGAACCAGTGCGACCCCCGGGTCGAGCAGCTCGTAGCCCGTGAAGAAGGCCTCCGTCTCCGCCCTGTCGCGGATCTGGAGCGGGATGCCGCGCGCGTTGTACTCGCGGCCGACGCCGCCGACGCCCACCGGGTCGGTGTCCCCGGTGAAGACGGTCAGGGCGAGGAAGCTGCCGGGCGCCAGCGCGTCCATGAGGCGGCGCACGATGCCCTGGGGGTCCTGCTCGTCCGGCACGAAGTGGACCATCGCGATCAGCGACAGCGCCACCGGCTGCGCGAGGTCGAGCACCTCGCGCAGCCGGGGGTTGCCGATGATCGACTCCGGGTCGCGGAAGTCGGCGTCCAGGTAGCAGGTGCGGCCCTCGGGCGTGCCGGCCAGCAGGGCCCGCGCGTGGGTCAGCACGATCGGGTCGTTGTCCACGTACGCGACCCGGGCCTCCGGCGCGACCGCCTGGACGATCTCGTGCAGGTTCGGCGAGGTCGGGATGCCGGTGCCGATGTCCAGGAACTGCCGTACGCCGTACTGCTCGGCGAGCCGGCGCACCGAGCGACGCATGAACTCGCGGGTGGTGCGCATCGAGACCGGCAGCGACGGCCAGGCCCGCACCGAGGCGTGTGCCGCGATCCGGTCCGCCTCGAAGTTGGTCGTGCCGCCGATGAGGTAGTCGTAGACCCGGGCCGCGTGCGGAACGTCCGTCCGCAGGTCCACCGCCCGGGGATCCTCGTACGGACCGTGCTTCGTCCGGATCTCGTTCGCCATGTCCGCTCTCCCGTCGCTGGGCACCCGCCACCGGCCGCCGTACCGGCGGGCCGTGGTGCGGATGGTAACGGGTGCCCATTGACGTTGAATTGACGATGTATCAGGCCTGCGCCTCCGGGAGGCCGGGCTCCCGCGCGGCGCCGGGCTGCCGGGGGAGTGTGACGGCGCCGGTGTCGGTCCCGCCCCGGCCGTGCGTCGCGAGTTCGAGCGCTGCGCCCGTCCAGGCGATGCCGAAGGCCCAGGTCGCCACCCACTCGCCGAGGTACAGCGGGTGCACCGACCAGGTGGAGCCGACGCCCGTCGCCCCGGCCACGACGGAGAGCGCCAGGGCGGCCAGGATGACCACCCCGGCCACCAGGTAGGCCGTGCCCACCCGGGCCGGCTGGGTGGAGCGGGAGTTGCGGAAGGAGTAGAGGCAGAACAGCGCCAGCATGACGAACAGCAGGCCGGCGAAGACCAGGTGGAGCACCCCGACGGCGCGCTGGACGCCGGACCCGTGGCCGGAGTACGTCGGGCACAGCGCGACCCCGAGGGCGAAGAACCCGGCCGCCGTGCTCCAGCGGTCGTCCCGGCGGTCGAAGCGGTAGCAGATCAGGAACACCCCGAGTGCGCACAGTGCGCCGACGAAGAGGTTCCGGGTGTCGGTGTAGTACGAGGCGCTCATCGAGACCGGCCAGAAGCCGTCGGTGCTGCGCCCTGTCACCACGGCGGCCAACCAGTTGCCGAACGGCAGGGCCGGTGGCAGCAGGATGCCGATCAGGCCGACGCCGAGGCGCAGGATCGCGATGGTCCGAATGTCCTGGATGCTCCGCCGGGCGGCGGGGGAGTCCTGTGTGCGCGCGTCGTGAGCCACGGGCGCCTCCTAGCCTTCCGTACGGGCCCGCGGGCCCGCTGGTCCTGCGGTCGCGGGGGCGGGCGGGGCGGCGTCGGACGGGCGCCGCCGCGCACCTGAGCGACCGTCAGCTTGTGTACCCGCATCGACGTTCGAAGCACCACCGATTTGAGCGGTTTACACCCCCATTGACCGTCCGGAGACCCTCTGGTCACCATTCACCACGGCCGTACGGGCGGGGCGGGTTCAACTCCCCGGCGGAAATGCGGGAGTACGGCTCCCACCAGGCCAAGCACGCCTGGCCGAGCCTGAATTGATCGGTACGATTCCCTTCCGATAGGCGATCGGATCTGACAGCATCGTCCGCTGTCCGGCGACCGGAAGCCGACGATCCCCCGCAACGGTGATCCGTGCGCCGGTGCGCGCGATGTGACCAGCCGCGGCCGGTCGGCGGCCGCCGTCCCGCTGCGCCCGTGGAGGAGCCATGACCACCAAGGCCGGTGCCCCCGGCGCCGCCCACCGCCCGGCGCGCTGGGTCCGCACCCGGCTGCGCGCGAACCCGGCGGCCGCCCTGCTGACGGCGGCGCTCGCCTTCGTCACCGTCCTGCTGACCGTGGCCGTCCCCCGCGTCACTGACCGGGGCGCGGACGCGGCGCTGCGGGACTACGTGCGCCACAAGGGCATCCACGCGACCAGCCTGCACTTCTCCGACAAGGCCCGGCCGACCGACACCGCCGCCGACCTCGACGCCCTCGACCGGCAGCTCGTCGCGCGCGTGGGCGCGAAGGTGGCGCTGTCCCCGTCGGTCATGGCGCACGGCGCCGTGACCGGGCCCGTCGAGATGTACAACCCGGGCTACCGCCGGGTGAGCCACAGCGCCCCGCCCCGGCTCTCCCTGGTCCACCTGGCCGGCCTCGCCGACCGGGTGACCCTCACCGACGGCAGCCTCCCGGGCCCCGCCGCCCCCGGGGCGCCGATGCCGGTGATGGTGAGCAGCACGGCCGCCGAGGCGATCGGCATGAAGGTCGGCGACGTCGTCGACAACGGCAGCACCGGCCCCGACAGCAGGCGCACCAGCGTGGTGACCGGCCTCTTCCGGGTCGACGACCCGCTGGACCCGTTCTGGACCGGCATCGGCTGCCCGGACCGCCCCTGCCTGAACATCGACATCGAGCACGGCAACTGGCTGGGGGCCACCGGCTTCGTCGACAGCGGCAGCCTGGGCGCGCTGACCGCCTGGAGCCCGTCCGTCCAGGCCTTCTGGCGGCTGTCCGTCGACCCCGCCCCGCTGCGCGCCGACCGGCTCGAACGGACCCGCGCCGACCTCCTGCCCTTCCTGTCCGGGCCGAACGCCGTGGACCTGGCCGCAGAGACCGGACGCGTCGGCCTGCGGACCGTCTCCACGCTGCCCGAGGTCCTGACCGGCGCGGCCGAGCGCTACCGGGCCGCGATGGCGCTGAGCGCGATCGGCCCGGCCGGTGTCGCGGGCGTCGCCGTGGTCGTGCTGTGCCTGGCCGCCGCGCTCGGCACCGACCGGCGCGCCGCCGAGCTCCACCTGCTCCGGGCCCGCGGCGCCTCGCGCGGCGGAGTGCTGCTGCGACTGCTCGGGGAGGGCGCGGTGACGGTGCTGCCCGCCGCCGCGCTCGGGGCGGTGCTCGCCCTGGTGCTGCTGCCCACCCCGCGCTGGGGCCTCGCGGTGACGGCCGGCCTCGCCGCGACCCTGCTCGCCCTGCTCGCCTTCCCGGCCCGCGCCGCCCTGCTCCGGTCGCGGCCCCGGCCGGCCGGCCGCTGGCGCCGGGCGATCGGCGAAGTCGCCCTGCTGGCCGTCACCGCCGTGGCGGTGGCCGAGGTCCGTCGGCGCGGTGTCGGCCACACCGGCCCGGGCGTGGACCCGCTGCTGGTGGGAGCGCCGCTGCTGCTGGCCGTCGCCGGCGGGCTGCTGCTGGCGAGGATCGAGCCGGTGGTGATCGGCCGGCTGGCCGCGCTGGTCGGCCGGGGCCGGGGCCTGGTCGGCTTCCTGGGCCTCGCCCGGGCCGCCCGGGACGGCACCGGCCGCCGCCGGCCCTCGGCCCTGCCGCTGCTCGCCCTGCTGATCGCCGTCACCGCGACCGGCTTCGGCGCCACCCTGCTGCACTCGGTGGACGCCGGCCGGCTGCGCGCCGCGCGGATCGCGACCGGCGGTGACGTCGCCGTCTCCGTCCCGGGCTACGCGACCCTGACGGCACCCTTCCTCCAGGCCGTGGGCGAACTCCCGGAGGCCCGGAGCGCGACCGCGGTCCGGGTGGACCCGGACGCCAGGTTCGTCGGCGCCGGCCCCAACGACTACACCAAGGTGACTCTGGTGGTCGCCGAGCCGACCGCCTACGCCGAGATCGCCCGCACCCTCGGGGCCGGCGGCTTCGACCCGGCGAAGCTCGCCGCCGCCCCCGGCGGCCCGGACACCCCGGTACCCGCGCTGTTCAGCCGCGACCTGGCCGCCCGCCTGGCCGCCGGCGCGCCGACGCTCCACCTGTCCACCGCGAGCGAACTGCGCACCACCGTCGCCGGGATCGTCACCGCGACCCCGGCCGTGCCGGCCCCGGAGCTGCCGTTCGTCGTGGTGCCCAGCGGCCCCGCGGTGGAACGCCTGCCGGAGCTCGGCCGGTGGAACGAGTGGCTGGCCGTCGGCGACGGCCTCGACCCCGAGCGGATCAGGTCGCTCCTGCTGGAGCGGGGCCTGGTCGAGCCGACCGGCCTCGACAAGCTGATCGCGGAGGAGGCCGAGGCGGCCGGCCGGGGCAGCCACGGACTACCGCCCGCCTACCGGGTGGGCAGCAGCCGCGAGTACGCCGCACAGCTCGCCGACGACCCGCTCCAGCAGGCCGCCGGGCGGCTGTTCTGGTACGCGGCACCCGCCAGTGCCGGATTCGCCGTGCTCGCCGTCCTGCTGACGCTGCTGCGGGCCGCGCCCGGCAGGGCGGCCGTGCTCGCCCGGCTGCGCACCATGGGGCTGCGGCCCCGGCAGGGCCTGGCGCTGATCGTCGCCGAGTCGCTGCCGCGGACGCTGGTGGCGGCCCTCGGCGGCGGACTGGTCGCGGCACTGGCGGCCCTCCTGCTCGGGCCGGCCTTCGACGTCTCCACCCTGGTCGGCGTCAAGGCCGGGCAGGCCCTGGACCCGGCGGTGCTGCCGGTGCTGTGGCCCACGGCGGGCCTGGCGCTGGTGGCCTGCCTCGGGGTGGTGCTGGAGACGCTGGTCGCGGGCCGGCGGCAGATCGCCACCGAACTGCGCGCCGGGGAGTCGTGACGAGCCGTGACGAGCCGTGACGCGGTGCGGCCGGGCGGCGGTGCGGCGAGTGGCAGCGGCCGGGAGAACGGCAGGGCGGCCCGGTCGTGGTGACCGGGCCGCCGGTGGCTCCGCCGGGAAGGCTGTTCAGCCGGGAAGGTGGTTCAGCCGACGGACTGGCGGCCGCGCGCGATCACCGCGTTGAGCAGGGCGGCCCCGCGCTCGGCGTCGTCGACGCTGACCCCGAAGTCGGCGCCCCGACGGGTGCGGACCACCAGGCAGTCGCCCCCGCGCAGCATCACGGTGGTGCCGAGTCCGTTGATCCGGTAGCCCCAGCCGCCCGCCTGCCCGGCGGTGCGCCGCTCGACGCGGGCGGACTCCAGCTCGGCGGGGGACCAGCGGCGGGCGGGCCGGCCGAACGGGCCGAAGCCGACGGTCAGGCCGCGGTCGGTCACCCGTACCCGCACCGAGGAGCAGAGGAGCATGGCGAGGGCCGGTACGGCGAGCAGCAGCACCAGCGGCGCGCCCACGGTGACCACCCCGCTGACGGCGGCCAGCGCCCCCGCCACCGCGACAAGCCCGAGCACCGCAGAGGCCAGCTGCAGCCACGGGTTGGCGGCCTGGGACAGCCAGACGATCCGCTCGCCCGGCGGGACCTCCAGCACCGGTGTCCCGGTCGCCGGGCGCGGCCCGGGCCGTCCGCCGTGGCGACGGCTCGCCAGCAGGGCCAGCAGCCCGGCCACGCCGGTGGCCAGCAGGATCAGGACCACCTCGACGCCCATCGGCGCGGCGTCCTGCCAGCGGGCGCGGTCCAGGTTGGCGTGCACGATGGAGGCCTGCGCCCCAGTCAGCAGCATCCCGCCGGCGGCCAGGGTGGCCGCCGCCGCCCCGGGCGCCTGGTCGGTCCGGAACCGCCGCAGCACCAGTGCGACCAGCACCAGGACCAGCCAGAACGCCGCCGGGAAGAGCGTGGCGGCCGTCAGCGACATGGAGCCGTTCGGCTCCCGTCCGCCCCAGTGGGTGGCCAGCGGGTCGGGCAGCCGGTGGCGCGCCGTGAGCGGCAGCGCGATCAGCAGTGCCAGTACCCCGACCGCCCAGGCCGCCCCGGCCCAGACTCCGCCGCGGTGCGCCGGTCGCGCCGCCGCCTTCGTCGTGGTCGTCCCCTCGTCCGTCACGAGACCCCCCTGATCATGTCCACGAGATCGTTCCTGCTGTAGCCGGCCCGGGCCGCGTCCTCGATCAACGCCCTTACCCGGTCGACCAGTTCGGACCGGATGTCGGCTCCGGTCGCGATCGTGATGCCGCGGCCCCGGCGGAACTCCAGCACCCCCTCGTCGCGCAGCGTGCGCAGCCCGCGCAGGACGGTGTTGGTGTTCACCCCCAGGGCCAGGGAGAGCTCCCGGGCTGGGGGCAGTTTGTCCCCGGGGGCGCACTCGCCCTCGGCGACGGCTCGTCTGATCGCGCCGGCGACCTGTTCGTGCAGTGGTCGGGTGTCCCCGATGTCCAGCTTCAGCAACATGGTGCTACTGACGATAGCACCATCCACGTCATGAAACGGGTCCGGGGCGTGCGGGAGGTCCGGTGACCGGCCTCCCGCACGCCCCGGACCCGCCCGCCGGTGGCGCCCGCCCTTCCGCCCGGCGCGCACGAGGCCGAAGGCGGCGTAGCGGGTATGGGCCCGGCCGGGCACTCACAGCCCGCTACTGAACGTGTCCGCCGAATCACACGGAATGGCCGAACGGCGCCCTCTCTGCCCGGAACCGGGTCCGTCCGGACCAGGCCGCCCCGGGATGGGACGGCCCGTGTGATGGGGTCTTCGCAGGGGGAGGGCAAACAGAAATGAACGGTCAAGTTCGATCCCGAATGCGCCTGATGCGAGTGACAAAAGGGCGATCAAAAAACGGAATCTGCCAACTATGGGCATTCGATCACTATTCGAGAGTGAGACCGAATCGTTGGCCTACTCTCGCAGGGCACCGCCAGCGTCAAGCACTGTCAACCGCAAAGGAGTACACATGAACGTCCGCAGGAAGATCGCCGTCCTGGCCATGACCGCCGCGTTGGCCGCAGGCACGGCCGCGATGGGCTCCCCCGCGTCCGCCGCCGCTTGCGGTGTCCAATCGGACAGCCGGCTGCACTGCGGCAACTCGGTCGGTGCGAAGGGATACGCGGACCGCAGCTACCGTTCGATTGTCCGGGGCACATTGAACACCGACTACAACTGGTTCGTGTGCTGGGGGTACGGTGAGCAGAACCCGGGCGGCAACAACATCTGGTACTGGACCCAGCTCGACAACGGCGCCTGGGGCAACGTCCCGGCCTCCAGCGTGTACACCGGCCAGGACCCGGCACCCGGACTGAACCAGTGCTGACCGGGACGCTGAC
The DNA here is from genome assembly GCF_040636595.1 of Kitasatospora sp. NPDC036755. Lineage (NCBI taxonomy): Bacteria > Bacillati > Actinomycetota > Actinomycetes > Kitasatosporales > Streptomycetaceae > Kitasatospora > Kitasatospora sp. NPDC036755. Next base: position 4,148 of record NZ_JBEZUT010000275.1, on the reverse strand, counting down.
AGGCGTGCCGCCCGTCCCGCTCGCCGGAGCGCGGGATTCTCAGATGCCGTAGCGGCGTCGGCACACCTTCTCCGCCAGTGCCTGGTACGGGTCGGGCTCGGAGTGCGGGGTCAGCCCACCCGCGCCCAGCACGGGATTCGGGGCGGCGACGGCGGCCGGCTGCTCGGCGTGAGCGCGGACGGCGGCCTCCTCGCCGCCCTGGACCAGGGCGGCGAGGACCGGTGGCGGCGCGCACTCGCCGGCGACCCGGTCGCGAAGGGCCTGCTCCTGGACGTTCGTGGCGTTCGGCCGGATCGTCGAGGGCCGCCTCCATCCACCCATCCGGCGGTGATCTTCGCCTGCTGAATAGGCCGAACGGGTGAGGAGGGGATGGTGCGGCACCCGGCGGGCCGCGTATGGAGAGCGTTCGGAACACCGCCCGGGGCATCAGGAAGCCGTCAAGGGGGCCAGGTCAACCCCACCGCGGCGGTTGGGTGGAGGACGACGGAGAACGCGACCACACGAGGACGGAACATGCACGGCAACGGGCGGTACGAGGACGGCGCGGCACCCCGGGTGGTGGTCGGCGTCAGCGGGTCGCTGGGGAGTCTCGCGGCACTTCACCGCGGCGTCGCCGAGGCCCGCGAGCGCGGCGCCGCCCTGGTGCCGGTGCTCGCCTGGGAGCCGCCCGGCGGCGAACTCGGCTACCGGCGCTCGCCCTGCCCACCGCTGCTCGCCGCCGTCCGCGAGACCGCCGAACGACGCCTGCGGGACGCCCTCGACGCGGCCTTCGGCGGCGCCGACCCCGGCGTGCCGCTGCACCCGGTGGTCGTCCGCGGCGAGACCGTCCCCGCCCTGCTGCACATCGCCGACCGGCCGGACGACCTGCTGGTCCTCGGCCGCAGCGGTGGCCCGCTGCGCCGCCGGCTGCGGCGTGCGGTGCCCGACCGCTGCGTCCGGCGGGCCACCTGCCCGGTGCTGACCGTCCCGGTGCCCGAACTGCTGCACGACCTGCACCGGCTGGAATCGGCGCACCGTCGCGCCCGCTGGCACCTGTCGGCCGGCCCGGTGCCCGAACTCCTCGCGGCGAAGCGGTAGTCCGCGGTGCGGATGTACGCGGCCCGGCCCGGCGGCACCCGCTACCACCCCGTGCTGGAACGGCTCCCGGCCGGCGCCGCGGGCACGGTGGCGCTGCTCACCGGGGGAGTGCTGGCCTTCGGGCTCGGGGCGCTCGGTGAACAGCACTCCGGCCCGCTGCCGTACCTCGGCTACCTGGTGCTGTGCGGCCTGGTCGGCCGCCGCTCCCGGCCGGCGGCCGCACCGCTGATCGGCCTGGCCGCCTGGCTCTGCTGCAACGCCTTCGCCGAGCACCACCAGGGCCGGCTCGGCTGGGCCGGCCCGTGGCCGGAGGCCGGGCACTACGCGATGTTCACGGCGGCGGCCCTGCTGGGCGCCCTGCCCGACGCATGGCCGCGCCGCACGGTACGGGTGTCGCCGCTGCGCCTCGACGACCCGTGGCCGGACGGCCCGCGCCTCGACAGCCTTCGCTGAGGCGCTGAGGCGCTTGAGGGGCCGAGGCACTGAGGGCCCGAGGAGTCGAGGCGCCTGCCCATGGACGGTTCGCCCGTACGGACGGACCGCGCCGGGGAGCCGGGGGCTCCGGCCGGTATCCGGAGCCCCCGGCGAACCGGTGGAGTCAGGTGGCCGGGCGCGCGTGGTGGTCGTCGGTTCGGACAGCGGGCCCGCCCTCGGGGACGGACCCGCCGCGACCACCCGCGCGCCCGGTCGGGGGTGCGGACGCCTACAGCGTGCGCAGGGCCCGGTGGGCCAGGGTGGTGTCCCGCAGGGGCCTGAGGGCGAGGTGGACCAGGGCCAGGGCGTTGTCGTCCCCGGCGATCCGGTTCGCGCTCAACTCGCCGCAGGACAGGCACTGGTGGATGATCATCCACTCGCCGTCGGCGCGGACCGACAGGCTCAGCGCGGCCATCCGGCCTCCGCAGCCGGCCGCCCGGTCACCCGGAGTCCGGCCGTCGACATGACGGCTGGCCAGGCAGTTCGGGCAGTGGTTGCGGTGGGCGGTGCCGGGGGCGTCCAGCGGGACGTCCAGCCGGCAGTCCACACAGCGGAAGGCGTTCGCCCGGTGACCGCCCTGCTCGTGCAGGACGTCCTTGTACCGCTGCGGGCGGCGGTTCCGCCGGCCCCCGCCGGCGGTGTTCCCGTGTCGTGGCACGTTCGGTGCTCCCTCGTCCGCGCGCGGCTCAGAGCGTCCCGAACGCTTCGAGCGGGAACGGCGGTTGGGCGAGCGGCCGGACGGCCATCCGCATCAGGACGAGCTGGTTGTCGTCCGTGCAGACCGGGGTGGACGTCAGCTCGTCGCAACGCACGCACCGGTGGACGACCGTCCAGTCCCCGGTGCGCAGCACCGCGATGGCGATCGGCGACATCCGGCCCAGGCAGTCGCTCGGACCGCCCTCGACGTGGTCGAGGACGTGCCGTGACTGCAGGCAGGACGGGCAGTGGTTGCGCCGCGTGCCGTCGGCGGCGTAGGTGGAGACGGTCAGACCGCACCGGACGCAGGCGAAGGTGGAGGTCTTCAGAGTGGGGGGAGTGCTGGAGGTGCTGGACACCCGGGGTGCTCCTTGCTGAGGGGGTTCTGCGATGGCAGCAAGAGCAGGCCGAGTGGCCTCGACGGTTCGTCAGGCCTGGTCGTCAGGCGGTGTGGCGAGGCGCACTCGGCGCGATCCGGGACATCAAGACACCCTCTCCGGTCGGGCGGTGGCCCGGGTCGATCGGTACGGAACGGAACGGCGCCAGCGTAACCGGGCCGGTCGCACGGGTGCCAACGATTAATTCCGCCCGCGCCCACCCTCGCCGCCGGGCCGGAGATAAGGGCGCGCAGGATGTCCGTGTGCAGATGACCAACGCGCCGCGGCCGGCGACCCTCGATGACACGTCGTCCGTCAGTCGATTACTGACCCGGGCCTTCGCCGACGACCCGATGATGTGCTGGTTCTTTCCCGACCCGGCCACCCGGCCGGCGGGGCTGGACGGCTACTTCACCACACTGTTCACCCGGCAGTACGTCCGGCACGGGGTGTGCGAGCGGACGGCGGACGCGGCCGCCTTCTGGGTGCCGCCGCACGCGCAGGACAAGGCCGTCCCGGACGAGGAGACGCTCCGGGCACTCGTCGAGCCGCTCGGCGACCGGGCCGAGTCCTTCCGGCGCTCCGTCGAGGCGGCCGCCGCCAACACGCCGCAGGAGCCCCACTGGTACCTCGCGGTGATCGGCGCCGACCCGGCCGCCCAGGGACGGGGGCAGGGCGCCGCACTGCTGCGCTCGGGCCTGGCCAAGGCCGACGCGGCCGGGCTGCCGGTCTACCTGGAGTCCTCCAAGGAGTCGAACCTGGCCGTCTACGGGCACTTCGGCTTCGAGGTGCTGGAGGAGGTCAGGCTGCCGGAGGGCGGGCCGGCGCTCTGGGTGATGCGGCGTGTTACCGGTGGCCGCCGGCGGCGGTAGGCCTCGTCCCGGGCCCACCTCGCGGGAACAGACGGCCCCGGTGCTCGGCCAGGACATTCCCCCATCGCCACGAAACGGGTCCGGCGCCACCACTCACACGGCGGGGCCGGAACCCGACATCGTCACTCTCGGACGTGACTGTGAACGTTGACGACGCTTCCGTCGGGGGCTCGAACGAAGAAGCGCCGGATCCCCCAGGGTTCCGTGGTCAAGGGATAGACCACCTGGTACCCGCGGCGCTCGGCTTCGGTGTACGCGGCATCGACGTCTTCGACTTCGACGGCCAGTGTCGATCGGGACGTGTGAGGGTCCCATGAGTCCGCGGCAGGGGATACCACGGTCATCTGCGCCGTCGGATTGTCCGGCGAGGCCAACATCAAGAAGCCGGGCTCGTCCATGCGCACGTCCATGCCCAGGAAATCGCTGTAGAAGCTCCGGCTCTCCCCGATGTCCCGGGTCGCGACATTGGGCATGATGCGGCGAACTCTCATGAGCGCACTGTAGCCGAGGGCCGCTCCGCGACTCTGTCCGAACGACAGGCCCTAACCGCCGACCCGGGGCCCGTCGGTCGCCGGAGGGCGGCTCCACCGGGACGGCGAGCACGTTCACCCGGGGCCCCGCCGCGCAGGACGGCGAGCGGGAGCGGGCGGCC
>NZ_JBEZUT010000274.1:0-11854 GCF_040636595.1 Kitasatospora sp. NPDC036755 | reverse complement strand
CACGCCTGCCGCGAACAGGCTCATCATCGTCAGATGGACCACGGCGCCGACGAGGGCGCGGGGGACACCACTCGCGTCGATGCCGGCGCCGTGGGCGCGGTCGCGATGGCCGAGGTCTTCCTGCGGCAGCTGCGCTTCCGCGCGGTCGCGGGCGGCGGCGAACTGCTCGGGCGGATCGGCCGGACGGCACTGCTCTGGGTGCTGGCCCTGGTGCTGCTCACCCTCGGTGCGCGGCACAGCTTCGTCGTCCCGCTCGGCGACGACCTGGCGCAGTCGATCGGCGGTGCGCTCGGGCTGACCCCGGAGGTCGGCTTCCGGGCGGACGGCCCGACCACCGTCGGCATCGGGCTGGCCTGGCTGCTGGTGGTGCTCGCGGCCACCTTCGCGGTGTCCCGGCGGGCCCCGCTCCCGCCCGCCCTGATGCGCTACCAGCTCGCGGTCCGACCAGCGGCGTTCGCGCTCTGGCTGGTCCTGCTGGCGTACCTGGCGATCGGTGCGGTGGCCGGAGTGCTGACCGCGATCGCGCACGGCAACGCCCGGCAGACCCTGGCCGTGCTGCTGCTCGCGCTGCCCGACCTGGTCTGGCTGGCCTTCGGCGTCGGGCTCGGCGCCGAGTGGCACGGGCAACTGGTCGGCACGCTCGGCCTGCCCGTCCCGGGGCCGCTCAGCGCCGTGCTGCGCACGCCCGGGGGCGGGCAGGCGACCATCGACCTCGGCGCCCTCGCACAGCAGGACGCGCGGGTCTGGTGGCTGCTGCCGCTGGCGGCCGTCCTGCTGCTCGCGGCCGCGTTCCTGGCGGCCCGCGGCTCACCGCGCGGCGTGCGGCTCCGGCAGCACGCCGTCCGGTTCGCGCTATCCGCCGCCGTCGCCGTGCTGCTGGTGGGGCTGTGGACCCGGGTGGACGCCGACTACGGGCTCTCCGTGCTCGGCGTCGGCCTCGGGCAGGGCGGCCTGGCCGGGCTGCTGGGCACCGTGCTCGGCAGCGAGAGCCCGCTGGCCGGGCCGGGCGGCGGCAGCCTCACCCTGCGCCCGGTGCTCTGGACGGCGGTGCCGCTCGCGGCGGGCTGGGGGCTGGTGACCGGCGCGCTGGGCGCGCTGCTCGCCACCCGGGTGCGGCACCGGGGCGAGGTGTCGACGGGCGCGGGGTGACGAGAACGGGACGACGGGCACGGGGTGACGAGAACGGGACGACGGGCACGGGCCGGGGCCGGCGTCGCTCGGCTCAGAACAGCCGGTGGCCCCGCACCCACATGCTCTTCCGCCCGTCGGCCCCGAGTAGCCGCAGCTTCCCGACGCCGCTGTGGATGCCCGCGCTGAACAGCAGCGACGGGCCGACGATCACGCCCACCGCGGCCAGGGTGAAGAGCAGTCCGATGTGGTCGACGGTCTGCTCGTCGCCCTCCTCGACGGTCTGACCGCCCAGTTGGATCAGCAGCGGGACGATGGCCAGCAGGGAGAGCACCAGCAGCCAGCCCAGCGCCCGCTGGACCACCTGTTTGGTCCGCGCCCTGGCGGCGGTCTCGATCCGGACGGCGAAGGAACGTCCGCAGCGCGGGCAGATGACGCCGATCTCCCGGTTCCCGCCGGTGGGCCGGGGAGATCCGCCCTGCGGCAGGTGCGCCACGCTCCAGTTGACCTTCGTCACGGCCGCCTCGTGTTCGACGCTCACCCGGCAGCCCAGGCTGACGACGTACCGGTCGGTGATCGGGATCCTGGTCACTGCTGCCCCCCAGCCTCCGCGACCGTCGCGGGGTAGGCGTTTCGTAGCCCGTCCGGAGGCCGGCGAAACCGGTGACGGCGAGTCAGAAGGCCTCGGCTGCGAGGACGGCGGCCGCCGGGAGGGCCTGACCGAGTGCGCCGCGCCACAGCTTCGGTTCCGAGGTGAACAGGGTGATCCCGCCCGCGACCATGAACGCGGCGACGTAGAGCACCATGGCCCGCCCGGCCGTCGGGTGCCCGGTGTGCAGCAGGACCAGGCCGGTGACCAGGCCGAGCGCCAGGAACAGGTTGTAGAAGCCCACGTTGACGCGCCACAGCCGGACCTCGGGGGCGTCCGCCGTGCTGCCGGTCAGCAGACGGCGTACCCGGGGGTGCCCGTACAGGAAGCTCTCCAGTGGCCAGACGATCAGGTGGATCGACGCGGCGACCACGGCGAAGACCTGGCTCACGGCGTTCATGGTGAACGGCTCCCTCCGGGCGGTGGCCGGCGCGGCGGCCGGTGCGTCATTGCGCCAATGTGGCGGCCGGTGCGTCGGTGCGCCGGTGTGGCGAACGCTGTGAGGGCGGCGAAGGCCGCGAGGGGTGGCGCGGCGGCGGGCACAAGGGGCGGCACGGGGGCGGCGCGAGGGCGGCACGGAGGGTGCGCCGGGGCGCTGTCCCCCGCTGCGCATTCTACCGTCGCGCCCACCGCCGCGGCGGGCGAAGAGCCCTTCCGGAGTGCGGGATTGGACTGGACCACTGCCTCCGCGCACCACTATCGTTCGGCGTGCCCGCGGATCGCGCGCCGCCGTGAACACACCGCGCGCCGCCGCGAACGCATCGCGTGTCGCCGGAAGTCGTCGAGTGCTTCGGAACGGAACCCATGAGCATCTGGCCGCAGTTGCGAAGATCCCGAACCGTCCGGGCCGGGCACGCCACCGGCCGGGTACTGCGCTGCGGACTGATGGACACCATGCTCGCCGACCTCGCCGTCTCGGTCGTGCTCTGCTTCGAACAGCCGCTGGACGACGAGCGGCTCGCCGCCGGCCTGGCCCGCGCGCTGGAGCGGGTCCCGGTCTTCGCCGGCCGGCTGCGCACCGTCGAGGGCGTCCTGGAGGCGGTCTGCGACGACACCGGCGTGCCGTTCGAGCTCTACACCGTGGAGAGCGCGCTCGCCGAGGCGATGGGCCGGGCGACGGCGCCCGGCTCCGAACTGGTCGCCCCGCTGGACGCCCACGCCGCCCGCGACGGAGGCGTCCCGCTGCTCACCGTCCGGGTGACCCGCACGGCCGACGGCGGCACGGTGCTCGGCTGCTCCTGGCACCATGCGGTCGGCGACCTGAACAGCTTCATGCTGCTGCTGCGGATCTGGTCCGCGGCGGTCGAGGGCGAGCCCCTTCCGGAGGCCGAACTGGTCGACGACCAGGACGAGTTGCTGGCCGAGGTGCTCCCCGCCGAGGACTGCGGCCGGCCCGGCTTCCGGTTGCCCTCGGCGGAGGAGGCGGAACTGCTCGCCCGCGAGGTGGCGGCCGGGCCGCGCGCCAACCGGATCGTCCAGATCGCCTTCACCGACGTCGAACTGGCGCGGATGCGGGAGGAGTTCGAGGCGGCGGTCGGGCGGCGGCTCTCCTCCGGGGACGTGCTCTGCGCCCACCTGCTCAGCACCCTGAGGGAGTTGGACGGGGACGGAGAGGAGCGGATGCTCACCGTGCCGGTCAACGTGCGCCACTGGCTGGGCCTGTCGCCCGCGCTGACGGGCAACCTGCTGAGCGAGGTCCATCTGCCGCACCGGCCCGGGGACGGTCCGGCGGTGCTGGCCGGCGCGCTGCGCACCGCGGTCGAGGAGTTCCCGACCGCGCACCTCAACCTCCGCGCCAATCTCTGGTTCCTGGCCACCCTCGGCCGCTCGCGCCTGCGCGACTGCGTGCCGCTGGGCTTCGATCCGGCGGCACGCAGGTTCAGCTTCTCCAACTGGAGCGGCTTCGGTGCCTACGCGGTCAGCTTCCAGGGGCAGCACCCGGTGCTCTTCAGTCCGGCCGCCAACTATCCGATCCCCTGGGTCTGTTGGGCGGTCGAGGGGTTCCGGGGCGAGGGCCGGCTGGCCACCGTGGTGCTGCCGGCCAGGCTGGCCGCCCGGGTGCGCGGGGCGGAGGGCCGGGCGGCGCTGCACCGGTTCCGGCGGGCGGAGGACCGGCCGCCCGGCTCGGCCGGAATGCTGCCCAAGGTGGTCTGAGCACCTCCGGGCGCGGCGACGCGGGGTGCCGGGGGAGTTCCCTCCGGGGCACCCCGCGTCGCCGACGGTCAGCGCTGCTTCATCACGAGGTCCAGCGCGTGCCGCAGTTGCTCGCGGCCTGGTTGGACGGCCCGGTCGAGGGCGGGCGCGAAGGGCAGCACGGCGCCGTCCGGGCGGGTGATCCGGCGGGGCGGGGCGATCAGGCGCATCTCCTCGGCGGCGGTGGCCACCACCTCGGCGCCCAAGCCGCAGCTGCGGTTGGAGTCGTCCACGACGACCAGGCGGCCGGTGCGCTCCAGTGACTCCGCGAGTGCCTGCCAGTCGAAGGGGTACACGGTGCGCGGGTCGAGGACCTCCACCGAGAGGTCCGGTGCCAGCTCCTCGGCCACCGCCAGGGCGTCGTGCACCAGGTGCCCGAGGGCGACCACGGTGACGTCGCTGCCGGGGCGGTGGATCCGGGCCCGGCCGAGCGGGACGGGCGTGAGCTCCCAGGTGACCGTCTCGCGCACCGGCATCGCGGCGGCGGGCGCGAACACCACGACCGGGTCCGGGTCGCGGATCGCCGAGCGCAGCAGCCCGTAGGCGTCGGTCGGCGTGGCCGGCACCACGGTCTTCACGCCGGCGTGCGCGAACAGGCTGTACGGGTGGTCGGAGTGCTGTCCGGCCCAGCCGTCCCGGGAGCCCGAGCCGGGCACCAGGCAGGTCAGCGGGACGGCTGTCTGGCCACCGGTCATCAGCGAGAACTTGTGGGCCTGGTTGACGAGTTGCTCGAAGACCAGGAACAGCAGGGACGGGATCTGGAACTCCAGCACCGGACGCCGGCCGGCCAGCGCGGCGCCGATCGCCATCGAGGTGAAGGCCTGTTCGGACAACGGGGTGTCGACGATCCGCCCCGGCCCGAAGCGGTCCAGCAGGCCGAGGGTAGGCCCGGCCAGCCCGGCGCCGATGTCCTCGCCGAAGACGCAGACCGCGGGATCGGCGGCGAGTTCGTCGGCCAGCGCCCGGTTGAGCGCCTTGGTGTACGAGAGCCTGGTCACGGCCTCACTCCCGCCCGCGGCCGCAGCCCGTCGGCGTACAGGTGGTCCAGTGCCCCCGCCGGGTCCGGGTGCTCCGAGGCGAGCGCGAACTCCTCGGCGGAGGCCAGCTGTTCGGCCACCGAGCGGTCCAGCTCGGCGACCGTCGCGGGGGCGAGCAGAGCGGCGGCCCGGGGGAGCGGGTCGCGCTCGCGCCAGACCCCGACCTCCTCGGGGGAGCGGTAGCGCAGCTTCATCCGGCGCTCCATGGTGTGGTGGCCCTCGTAGCGGTAGGTGCGGCAGACCAGGAAGCCGGGGCCGCCACCGGTGCGGGCCCGCTCGACGGCGCGCAGCGCGGCGGTGCGGACGGCCTCGGTGTCCATGCCGTCCACCTCCTCGGCGGGGATGCCGAACGCGGCGGCCCGGCCGGTGGCGCTGCCCGCCACCGCGGCGGCGGCGGGCAGGGTGGTGGCGTAGCCGTTGTCCTCGCAGACGAACAGCACCGGCAGACGCCACATCGCGGCGAGGTTGAGCGACTCCAGCAGGACGCCCTGGTTGAGCGCGCCGTCGCCGAAGAAGGCCACCGCGACCGGGGTCCGGCCGACCGGAGCCGGCCCGGCGGCGGGGCCGTCGCCGTTCGCCCGCCCGGCTGCCGTCCGTTCGGCTTCCGCCTGTCCGGCTGTCGTCCCTCCGGATTCCGCCCGTTCGGCTTCCGCCCGTTCGGCTGTCGTCCGTTCGGGGGAGGCGGCCGCCCAGGCGGCGCCGACCGCGATCGGGGCGCCGGCGCCGACCATGCCGTTGGCGCCGAGGATGCCGAGCGAGAAGTCGGCGGCGTGCATGGAGCCGCCGCGGCCGCCGTTCGACCCGCCGACCCGCCCCAGGAGCTCGGCGAGCAGCCGGTGCGGCGCGGTGCCCCGGGCGAGCACGTGGCCGTGGCCGCGATGGGTGCTGGCGAGCCGGTCGTGCGGCCCGAGCGCCGAGCAGACCCCGACCGCGACGGCCTCCTGCCCGATGTACGGGTGGATGCCGCCGGGGATCGCGCCGGACTTCACCAGGCCGAGCGCCAGCTCCTCGAAGCCGCGGATCAGCCGCAGCATCCGGTAGCGCTCGGCGGGGGTGTCCAGCGGAGCGGGGCGGGCCCGGGTGCCGGGGCGGCCCGTCGGTGGCGCGCCGTCGTCGTCGGCCGGGCGCGCGGCAACGATCGGGGCCGGGTGCACGGCAACGTCCGGGGCCGGGTGTGCGGGAGCGGTCACGGCCGGCCCCGCCAGACGGTCGGGCAGAACCGCGGGTCGGCGTAGTCCGGGCGCCCGTCGTCCGTGCGGCGCACCAGGACGTCGTGGTTGTACACCACCGGCTCGCCGTCCGGCCGGTCGTGCCGGCGGTACTCGTTGGCGCCGTCCTGGAGGTGCAGCGAGACCGCCCGGCGCGGGTGGGAGGCGAGGTTGGGGCCGCTGCCGTGGTAGGTGCGGCAGTGGTGGAAGGAGACGTGGCCGCGCGGGATCAGCATCGGGACCTTGTGCACCCGCTGCCCGTTGTGGGCGGCGTTGGCGGCCAGGATGTCCTCCAGCTCGGAGCGGTCGCGGTCGGCGAAGTGCCGGGTGGAGTCCTCCCCGGAGGGCAGTTCCTGCCAGCGGTGGCTGCCGTCGACCATGGTGATGGTGCCGTTCTCCTCGTGGCAGTCGTGGAAGGGGATGAAAGCGGTGAGCATCTCCTCGGAGGTGCAGGTCTGCCAGTAGTGCTTGTCGAAGTGCCACGGCACCCGGTTGCTGGGCTCCTCGGGCACCGGGGGCTTGTAGATCAGCGTCGACTGGAAGATCCGGATCTCCTCGGTGCCGGCGAGCAGCGCGGCCACCGCGCCGACCAGCGGCTTGCGCAGGATCGCGGCGATCGCGTCGCTCTCGTAGTGCACGTAGTCGTTGTGCCGCTGGACCGGTCCGTCCTCGGGGCGCCAGGAGGCCAGCCGGGGCGGCCGGACGGGCAGCTCGCGGTCGCGGTGACCGGCGTAGTACAGCTCGGTGGCGGCCTGGAGGGTGTCCAGTTCCTCGTCGCCGAAGAGCCTGCGGGAGAGGTACCAGCGGTGCTCGCGGTAGTGCGCCACCTCGTCGGGGGTGGGCAGCAGGGCGCGCTCGGCCTCGGTGAGCCGGAACTCGGGGGATGCGGCCATCGGGCGGGCCTCCTTCGGATGTGCGGGGGCGGGCCGGTCGGCGACGGGCCGGGTTCCCGCGGTGGGCCCGTGCCGTTCGACGGCCTCGTAGAGGGCCTTGATGTTCGCGGTGCCGAAGGTACCCGCTCCGCGCCGTTCGATCAGTTCGAGGAAGTAGGTGCGCCGGGGGTGCGTGGAGCGGGCGAAGATCTGGAACAGCTGGCCGCCGTGGTCCTGGTCGACCAGGACGTGCAGGTCGCGCAGGGTCGCGACGGGGATGGCCGTCCCGCCGAGGCGTTCGGCCAGGGCGTCGAAGTAGGCGCCGGGGGTGGTCAGGAACTCCACGCCCCGCTCCCGGGCGGTCCGGACGGCCCCGGCGATGTCGCGGGTGCTGAAGGCCAGGTGCTGGACGCCGGCCCCGCCGTGGGCGGCGAGGAACTCGTCGATCTGGCCGGGGCGGCGGGTGGCGTCGGGCTCGATCAGGGTGAAGGTGACGCCGCCGGACGCGCTCTGCACCACCGTGGAGTCCATCGCCTGCTCGCCGACCTCGATGTACTCCTCGAAGACCGTGCGGAAGCCCAGTGCCGCCTCGCAGAACCGCACGGCCCCGGCGAGCGTTCCGGCCGGCAGGCAGATCGCGACGTGGTCGAGTCCGTCCAGCAGCCGGGGCTCCGTGGCGGGCTCCGCGGCGGGTTCGGCGGCCGGCAGTGGGACCAGCCGCAGCGCGGTGTCCCCGAAGCCCTCGATCAGGGCGCCGGCCCGGTCGAGCACCCGGGCACCGTGCCGTTCCGCCCGCTCCAGCGCGGCCGCCGGGTCGGCGCAGCCGAGCGCGAGGACGGCGACGCCGTCCCCGTGCCGGGTGACGTACTCCGCCACCGGGTGCTCCGGGTCGGCGGCGGAGGTCAGCCGCAGCCGGATGGTGCCCTGGCGCAGTTCGACGGTGCGGCTGCCGTCCGGGGCGGTGGACGGCGCGTCGGCGGTGAAGCCGTAGTCGGCGCAGAGCCCGGCCGCGGTCTTGTCGGCGTCCGCGCAGTGGAACTCGACGTGGGTGATGGTCTGGATGGACAACGGGATCTCCCCCCGGAGGGATGGTGGATCGAGGATCGGCGCGCCGCCCGCCGCGCGGCGGTGCGCGGCGGGTGGCGGTGCGCGGGTATCGGGCGGCGCGCGACGGGCGGTTGTCGGGTGGCGGTCGGGCGGCGGTCGTCGGGCGGCGGTTCTCGCACCGGCGCTATCGGACGGCCCGGGTGGAGGCCGGGCCGAGGACCAGGCTGAGGTTGTGGCCGCCGAAGGCGAAGGCGTTGCTCAGCGCGGCGCGCACCGGGGCGGTGCGGGCGGTGCCCCGGACGTGGTCCAGGTCGCAGGCCGGGTCGGGGTCGGTGAGGTTGAGCGTCGGCGGCAGTGTCCCGCGTGCCACCGTCAGGGCGGTCACCGCCGCCTCCAACGCGCCCGCGGCGCCGAGGAGATGGCCGGTGGCGCCCTTGGTGGAGCTGACGGCGGGCGGCTGCGGGCCGAACACGGCGTGCAGCGCGGCGGTCTCGGCGATGTCGCCGAGCTTGGTGCCGGTGCCGTGGGCGTTGACGTAGTCGATGTCGCCCGGGGCCAGGCCCGCGTTGGCGAGCGCGGCGCGCATCGCGTCGGCGGCGCCGGTGCCGTCCGGGCGGGGCATGGTGGGGTGGTGGGCGTCGGTGGAGGCGCCCCAGCCGAGGACGTCCGCGTACCCGGCGGCGCCGCGCGCCTCGGCGTGTTCGGCCCGTTCCAGGACGAGGACGGCGCTTCCCTCACCCAGCACGAAGCCGTTGCGGCGGCTGTCGAAGGGCCGGCCGGCCTGCTCGGGATCGTCCCAACCCTGCGCCAGGGCGCGGGCGTTGGTGAAGGCGGCGGCGATCGTCGGGTGCAGCGAGGATTCGGTGCCGCCGCACACCACCACGTCGGCGTCGCCGGCCCGGATCAGCCGCAGCCCCTCGGCGATCGCCTGGGCCCCGGCCGCGCAGGCCGTCACCACGGCGGAGCTGTAGCCCCGGATGCCGTGCTTGATGGCGATCCGGGCGGCGGCCATGTTGGAGAGCATGCCGGGCAGCAGGTACGGGCTGACGCCGGGCCGGCCGCGCTCCAGCCGGCGGTGCGACTGCTGCTCGAAGGTCTCCAGCCCGCCGCCGCCGGTGGCCAGCACCACGGCGGTGCGGTGCGGGTCGGCGTCCCGGCCGACCGTCAGGCCCGCGTCGGCGAGGGCGTCGTCGGCGGCGGCCAGGGCGAGCAGTACGAAGCGGTCGACGCAGCGGGTCTCGGTGGGCGGCAGCACCTCCCGGCCGTCGATGGCGGGGGCGATCCCGGCGGCGGGCAGCCAGCCGTGCGCGGCGTGGCCCTCGGGGACGGCCCGCAGTCCGGAGCGGCCGGCGGTGAGCGCCTCGAACACTTCGGCGGGCGCGCGGCCGAGCGGGGAGACCAGGCCGATGCCGGTGACGACGGCACCGGGGCGCGGGTTCGTGTGCGGTCCTCGTTCCCTCACGCGCCCACCGCCGCGAGGTGCCTCTCCCGCAGCAGGACCTTGCGGACCTTGCCGGTCGGGCCGAGCGGGATGTCGTCGGGGGAGACCACCAGGACCTTGCGGACGGTCGCGGCGGCGGCCTCGTCCAGGGCGGCGACCACCGCCCCGGTGCGGTCCGCCGCCTCGTCGGCGCCGGCGGCCAGGACCAGCAGCACGTCGGTGACCACCCGCTCGCCGTCCCGGACCGCGACCACCGTGCAGTCCAGCACGTCCGGGCAGGCGGCCAGCACCCGCTCCTCCGACATCGCGGTGAACAGCCGCTTGCCGCCGTCGAGTTCGACCGAGTCGACGGCCCGGTCCACGTGGTAGTAGTAGCCCTCCTCGTCCCGATACATCAGGTCCCCGGTGAGGAAGCGGCCGCGTAGCCGGGTGCGGAAGGTGGTGGCCGAGTCGTTCCAGTAGCCGAGCGCCAAGGTCGGTGAGGCGGTGGCGAGTTCACCGACCTCGCCGGGTCCGAGCGGTTCGCCGTCCGGGCCGACGACCTCGCAGTCGACGAAGGCGTGCGGTCGGCCGACGCAGCGGCCGTAGCGATCGGTGCCGGGTCCGTGGGTGATGAAGAAGTGGGAGTGGCCCATCTCGGTGGAGCCGAGGCCGTCCACGAACTGCGAGCCGGGCAGCCGGGTGCGGCCGTTGCGGGTGACGGTCTCCCGGCTGCCGGTGGCGATCAGTCGGCGGATGTGCACCTCGTGGGCGCAGTCGCCGGTGTTCCACCAGAGCGCGACGGAGTCCAGGTCGCGGGCGTTCAGGTCGTGCCGGGCGAGGTCGGCCCAGGTGGCGGCGAAGCCGATCACCCCGGAGGGTCGCCACCGCTCGACGGCCTCCAGCATGCCGTCGCCGGACTGCCGTGAGAGCAGGGCGAGTTCGGTGTGCGAGCTGAGCGCGAGGTTGAGTGCGATCAGGGTGGCGGCGTGCGGGGCGGGCAGCGCGCTGAGCATCCGGTCCTGGCCCTGGGGGCGGGGCAGCCGCAGCCGGTGGCGGATCGCGGCGTACAGGCTCGCGTGCGAGTGGACGACGGCCTTGGGCATCCCGGTGGTGCCGGAGGAGTGGGTGATCGCGACCGGGTCGCCGGACCAGTGCCGGTAGGGCTCCGGGGCGGCGTCCGGGTCGCCGGCGCCGAGGCCCGCGATCTCGGGCAGCAGCGGCACGCCGGTGTCGTGGCCGGCCAGTTCGGCCAGGTGGGCGGGGTCCGCGAGGACGCCGACCGCGCCGAGGCGGGCGATGTAGCGGGCGGCGCGCTCGCCGTCCAGGTTGGGGTTGAGCAGGGCGGGGACGGCGCCGAGCCGGGCCAGGGCGAGGAAGGAGAGCACGTGGTCGGCGGCGTCGCTCGCGTACACCACCACCGGGTCGCGCCGGGTGACGCCCAGGCCGTGCAGCGCGGCGGCGCGGGCCCGGACGGCGCGGTCCAGCTCGCGCAGGGTGAACGGCTGCCAGGCGGGGTGGCCGTCCACCGGGGTGTCGAAGCTCAGCAGCGGCACGTCCAGGTCGAGCCCGAGTGCGATCCGGGCGGTCAGGACGTTGCCGGCGCCCACGTCGGGGTCGTCCGCGAGCTGGGTGCGGAGGCTGCGGATGGTCACGGGGGTGGATCCCTCCCTCGGGGCCGTGGACGGCCCGGGCGGCTGATCGGATGGCAGGGCGGTCGGCCGCGCGGACGGCGGGGCGACGGGCGGCGGCCGGAGGTGGCGGTGAGGTGGCGGTGGGCCGCGGCGACCGCGGAGGTGGAGGCCGCTCCGGCGACGGTGCCGGGAGCGGGACGGGCGGGGCGCTGGTGTGCCGGGTGCGGCTGCGTCAGGCGCCGGGGCCCCTGTTGGTTGTTACGGCCGGGGAGCGGTGCCGGGTTCAGTCCGGCGGAGTTCCCTCGGCCGGGCCGGCGAGCAGGACGGCCGCCGCGCGGTCCCCGTCGGGCGCCTGCTCGACGGCCACGGCCAGCACCAGGTCGGCGTCGCCGTCCGCGAGCAGCAGGGCGGCGAGCTCGAACGCCTCGGCCGGGACGGTGCCGGGCTCGTAGCGGGCCGGGCAGATCGCCACGACCGGGCCGGTCAGGCCCCAGCGCGCGGAGATGTGCCCGAGGACGGCGTTGGGGTTGGACTGGAAGAACAGCAGCGGGCCGGTCCGCTGTCCGGGTTCGGCGCTGCGCTCGATCGCCCGTGCGGTGTCGAGGTCGCCGCTCGCGCTGGCGAGCAGCAGGGCGGTCCGTCCGGGCGCGGGCGGCTCGCCGTGGT
>NZ_JBEZUT010000273.1:0-12109 GCF_040636595.1 Kitasatospora sp. NPDC036755 | reverse complement strand
TCCAAGCCCGACATCGTCTTCGCCGACGAGCCCACCGGCAACCTCGACTCCCGCTCCGGCGCCGAGATCCTCTCCTTCCTGCGCAACTCGGTGCGCGAACTCGGCCAGACCGTCGTCATGGTCACCCACGACCCGGTCGCCGCCTCCTACGCCGACCGCGTCGTCTTCCTCGCCGACGGCCGCATCGTCGACGAACTCCACCAGCCCACCGCCGACACCGTCCTGGACCGCATGCGCCGCTTCGACGCCAAGGGCCGCACCAGCTGACACACCGGCAGCCGTAGCCCGCTCACCGATTCCTCCCAGGACACCCCATGTATCGCACCGCACTGCGCAACGTGCTGGCCCACAAGGGCCGGCTGCTGATGACGGCGCTGGCCGTCATGCTCGGCACCGCCTTCGTGGCCGGCACCATGGTCTTCTCCGACACCTTCGCCAAGGCCATGCGGGACAACAACTCCAAGAGCTACTCGGACGTCTCGGTCCAGGTGGTGGACCGCGCCGCCGGCTCCGGCGCCTCCGCCCGGCAGAAGGCCGAGGGCGGCTCGGCCGCCCTCACCGACGCCACCGTCCAGCAACTGGCCGCCCTGCCGGGCACCGCCGCCGCCCGCGGCGTGGTCAGCGGCTTCACCGGGGTCGCCGACAAGAAGGGCGACCTGATCGGCCAGGTCTGGACCGCCAGGGGCGCCAACTTCGCGCCGGGCCAGGACGGCAAGGACCCGCGCTACGCCATGGTCGAGGGCCAGGGCCCGAAGACGGCCAAGGAGATCGCACTCGACCGCAAGACCGCCGACAAGGCGGGCTACAAGGTCGGGGACACCGTCCGGATCGCGGCCAACGGCCCGGTCATCGAGGCGAAGCTCACCGGGCTGTTCACCACCGACGACCCGGTGGTGAACTCCGGCGGCACGCTCACCCTGTTCGACAAGGCCACCGCCCAGCAGATCCTGCTGGAGCCCGGCCGCTACAGCAGCATCGTGCTCACCGCCAAGCCCGGCACCAGCCAGGACGCGCTGCTCGCCGAGGTCGAGCCCAAGGTGTCGTCCGGCCGCCAGTTCGACGTGGAGACCGGCGCCAAGCTCAAGGCCGACGAGCAGGAGCAGATCACCAAGTCCAGCAGCAGCCTGCGCACGATGTTCCTGGCCTTCGCCGGCATCTCGCTCTTCGTCGGCATCTTCATCATCGCCAACACCTTCACCATGCTGGTCGCCCAGCGCACCAAGGAGCTGGCCCTGCTGCGCGCCATCGGCGCCAGCCGCAAGCAGGTCACCCGGTCCGTGCTGGTCGAGGCCCTGCTGATCGGCACCGTCTCCGCCGTGACCGGCCTGCTGGCCGGCATCGGGATCGGCGCCGGGATGCAGTCGCTGATCGGCGCGATGAACGACAGCATGCCGACCGGCTCGCTGGTGATCAGCCCGGTCACCGTCGCGGTGACGATCGTGGTCGGCATCCTGGTGACGGTCGCCTCGGCCCTGCTGCCCGCCCTCCGCGCCGCCCGGATCGCCCCGGTGGCCGCGATGAGCAGCGGCGACCAGCCGGTGTCCCAGAAGAGCCTCGTGGTCCGCAACACGATCGGCTCGGTGCTCGCCGGCGGCGGCCTGGCACTGATCGGCTACGGCGCCTCCACCGGCAACGGCAGCGGCCGGATCCCGGTCGCGCTGGGCGCCTTCCTGACCCTGATCGGCGTGTTCGTCCTGCTGCCGCTGCTCTCCCGTCCGGTGGTCGCGCTGGTCGGCCCGCTGCTGCGCGGGCTCGGCGGGATGCCCGGCAAGCTCGCCCAGCAGAACGCGGTGCGCAACCCGCGCCGCACCGCGGCCACCGCCGCCGCGCTGACCATCGGTCTGACCCTGGTCACCGGGCTCACCGTGATCGGCGCCTCGGTCAACGACACCGTCGACCGGGCCGTCACCAGGTCGATGAAGGCCGACTACGTCGTCGGGGCCGCCAACGGCATGAGCCTGTCCGAGCAGGTGCCCGCCCAGATCGCCAAGGCCCCCGGGGTCGCCGTCTCCTCGGCGACGACCACCTCCGACTGGAAGCTCAACGGCACCTACAAGACGGTCACCGGCGTGGACGCGGCCGCCCTCGACAAGCTCTCCGACCTCCAGCTGACCAGCGGCTCCGCAGCCGACTTCGGCAACGGCCGGCTGCTGGTCGACGAGAAGGCCGCCGAGAAGCTGAACGTCACCACCGGCTCGGTCCTGAACGTGACCTTCTCGGACGACTCCACCGGGCAGCTCACCGTCGGCGGCGTGTTCCGGCCGGGCGGCACGCTCGGCTCGGTCGTGCTGGCCAACAGCGAGGTCGTCAAGCACGAACCGAAGCCCTACATCTCGGACGTCCTGGTCAAGGGGAAGGACGGCGCCACCGACGGCCTCAAGCAGGCGCTGAAGGACGCCACCGGCGCCAACCCGGTGATCGAGGTGAAGTCCAAGCAGGACATCCGGGAAGACTTCAGCCAGACCATCACCTTCGCGCTGAACCTGATGTACGGCCTGCTGGGGATGGCGGTCCTGATCGCGATCCTGGGCGTGGTCAACACGCTGGCGATGTCGGTCTTCGAGCGCAAGCGCGAGATCGGGATGCTGCGGGCGATCGGCCTGGACCGCGGCGGCATCAAGCGGATGGTCCGCCTGGAGTCCGTGGTGATCTCGCTGTTCGGCGCCGGCATCGGCCTGCTGCTCGGCTGCTTCATCGCCTGGGCGATCAACGGCACCCTGAAGTCCAGCCTCTCCGGCCTGACCACGGTCCTGCCGTTCGGCGAGCTGGCGCTGTTCCTGGTGCTGGCCGCGGTGGTCGGCCTGGTGGCCGCGATCTGGCCGGCCCGCCGGGCGTCCAAGCTGGACATCCTGTCGAGCATCAAGACCGACTGACCGGTCCAGGAACGAGAGAGGTCCCCTGCCGGAGGGTTTCGGCAGGGGACCTTCTACTTCTGTACTCCGCCCGGTCGCACGGCCGGCTGAGCACCACGGAGGTCGTGGTCCGGCAACGCTGCCGGGCGGAGGGCCTCCGACTCATACCCCGGTGCTCCCACACCGGGGTCTCAGTCGCTTACTTGCTGGCGAGTTCCTTGTCGGCGGCCGGCTTGGCGGCCTCGACGGGCTTGGTGGGCGGAGTGACCTCCTGGATCGGCAGCTGCGGCTTCTCCATCTGGGAGAGGCCGACCATCTCGCGCTTGAGGAACATCGCGAGCGTCCAGTCGGTGAAGACGCGGACCTTGCGGTTGAAGGTCGGCACCATGGCGCCGTGGTACAGGCGGTGGAACCACCAGGCCGGACGGCCCTTCAGCTTGTACTTGCCGAAGAGGATCGCCACGCCCTTGTGCAGGCCGAGACCGGCGACCGCACCCAGGTTCTTGTGCTTGTACTCCTTCTGCGGGAAGCCCCGCATGCCGGAGATCACGTTGTCGCCGAGGACGACGGCCTGGCGGCTGGCGTGCTGGGCGTTCGGCGGGCACCAGGCGCCCTCGCCCGCGGCGAGGTCGGGAACCTGGGCGTTGTCGCCGGCGGACCAGACGTAGTCGAAGCCCTGGACCTGCAGGGTCGGCGCGGTGTCGACGTGGCCGCGCGGGCCCAGCGGCAGGCCGAAGTCGGCCAGCACCGGGTTCGGCTTCACGCCGGCCGTCCACACGATGGTGGAGGCGTCCATCTCCATGCCGTTCTTCAGCATGACGTGGCCGTCGACGCAGGAGTCCATGGAGGTCTCGATGTAGACCTCGATGTTGCGCTCCTCGAGCTTCTCCTTGGTCCACAGACCGAGGTCCGGGCCCATCTCGGGGAGGATGCGGTTGGCCGCCTCGACCACCACGAAGCGCATGTCCTCGCGGCTGACGGTCTTGTACAGCTTGGCCGCGTCGCGGGCCATGTCCTCGACCTCGGCGACCGTCTCGATGCCGGCGAAGCCGCCACCGATCACCACGAAGGTCAGCGCCTTGCGGCGGATCTCCTCGTCCGTGGTGGACTCGGCCTTGTCGAGCTGGGCCATGACGTGGTTGCGGAGGCCGATGGCCTCCTCGACCGTCTTCATGCCGAGGCCGTTCTCCGCCAGACCCGGGATCGGGAAGGTGCGGGAGACCGAGCCGGTCGCGACGACCAGGTACTCGAAGGGCAGCTCGTAGCTGTCGCCGGCCGCCGGCTGGATCGTGGCCACCTTGCGGGCGTGGTCGATGCCGGTGACGGACCCGGTCAGCACCTCCGCCTTCTTGAGGGTGCTGCGCAGCGGCGCGATGAGGTTGCGCGGCGCGACACTGCCGCCGGCCGCCTCGGGGAGGAAGGGCAGGTACGTCATGTACGACCGCGGGTCCACGACCGTGACGGTCGCTTCGCCGTAGCGCATCTTCTTGAGGATGCGCATCGCGGCATACAGGCCGACGTAACCACCGCCGACAATGAGGATGCGAGGACGCTCCGTGGTGCTCATATCCGAAAGTATCCAGCACCGTCCGGAGCAGCCCTCGTGAGCCCGGTCACAAGTTGACGGACCCCCCGTGCTACACTGCGCGGCCGCAAAACCGGGCCCGGCACGGCGGCCCCCACCCCTGGGCGACCCCGCGCACGCGCACGCCGGAGCACCACCGGCCTGAGCAGCAACGATCCGCACAGGGTCCGGGTTCCCGCGCGTGATTTCGATTTTCAAACCTCGAACGAGCCCTGACCTGCGATCCCATGGGCCGCCCGGCCGACGGGCCTTCGGTCCCACATTTCGGACGTAGCGGGCGGGTCGATGCGGCGAATGACCGGATCGCCATGTGAAGAAATTCACGAACTTTCCCACCCGCGCTCGGGCGCGCCCCGGCCCCGGCCACCCGAAAGGGGTGCCGGGGCCGGTCCGGGTGGGCCCCGCGGGAGGTCAGCGGGCGATGCCCCAGGCGATGCCGTCGAGGATGTCGTGCTCGCTCACGACCACCTCGGCCGCGCCGGTGCGCTCCATGATCTCCAGCAGCTCCAGCGCCCCGGCCGCGATCACGTCCACCCGGCCCGGGTGCATCGACGGGATGGCCGCGCGCTCGGCGTGGGAGGCGGCCAGCAGCTCCCGGGTGATCTCGGCGACCCGCTCCCGGCCGACCCGCGAGTGGTGGATCGCCGCCGAGTCGTAGTCCGGCAGCCCCTGGGCGATCGCGGACACCGTGGTGACCGTACCGGCCAGGCCCACCAGGGTGCCGGCGCCGGTCAGCGGGACGACCTCCTCGGCCCGGTCCAGCTCGGCCCGCACGTGCGCCCGGGCGGCCGCGACCTGCTCCTCGGAGGGCAGCTCGGCATCGCCGAAGTACCGCTCGGTGAGCCGCACGCAGCCGATGTCGACCGAGCGCGCGGCCAGCACGTCGTCCGTGCCGAGCACGAACTCGGTGGAGCCGCCGCCGAGGTCGAACACCAGGTAGGGGCCGGGGAACTGACCACCGGTCAGCTCCTTGGTGGCGCCCACGAAGGACAGGTGCGCCTCCTCCTCGCCGCTCACCACCTCGGGCTCGACGCCCAGGGCGTCGCGCACGCCCTTGACGTACTCGTCGCTGTTCTCCGCGTCCCGGGAGGCGCTGGTGGCGACGAAGCGGACCCGGTCGGGGCCGACGCCGTAGCCGGAGATGATCTCCTGGTACTCCCGGCAGGCCGCGAAGGTGCGGGCCAGCGCGTCCGGGTGCAGCCGGCCGGTCCGGTCCACGCCCTGGCCCAGCCGGTTGACGATCATCCGGCGGTCCAGGTCGGTGATCTGCCCGGTCTCCGGGTCGAGGTCGGCGACCAGCAGGCGGATCGAGTTGGTGCCGCAGTCGATCGCGGCCACGCGGGTCATGGTCACTCGGACTCCCGCTCCGCGTCCGGGCCCTGCTCCGCCGTGTCCTCGGCGGCACGCTTCCTGGCGGCGCGCTCGGCGGTCTTCTGCCGCTTGGCGGCGATCACCGCCTCGTGGTCCTGTTCCTTGGCGCGGTTGCGGGCGACCCGCTCACCGGCGGCCTCGACCTCGGCCGGGGAGACGCACGGGCCCTTGGCCCACCAGTCCTCCAGCATGCCGATCGCCTCGTCGCCGAGCGGGTTGACGCCCTCGCCGGCCGCCAGCGAGTGGCCGACCAGCACGTGCAGGCACTTCACCCGGTCCGGCATGCCGCCCGCGCTCGGGAAGCCCTCCAGCACCTCGATCGCGTCGCGCCGGGCGATGTAGTCCTCGTGCGCCTTCTGGTAGGCGGCGGCCAGCTCCGGATCCTCGGCGAGCCGGGCGCTCTGGTCCTTCATCACGCCCTCCGCCTCCAGGGTGCCGATCAGCGAGGCGGCCTTGGGGCAGGTCAGGTAGTAGAGCGTGGGGAACGGCGTGCCGTCCGGCAGCCGGGGGGCCGTTTCCACGACGTCCGGGTTGCCGCAGGGGCAGCGGTGCGCCACGCCGCGCAGGCCGCGCGGCACCCGGCCGAGCTGGGCGGCGATGGCCGCGACGTCGGCGTCGGAGACGGTGGGGTGGTTCTCAGTGGTCATGGGGGGAGGTGTCTCCAACGGAGGACGGTGGGAGGGGAACAGGGGTGTCGGGGGCCGCCGCGGCGGCGGTGTCGGCGGCGTCCACCGAGTCCCAGATGCTGGCGTACCAGGGCTTGGCGGCCGTCACCTGGCCGGCGGCGGCGCCGTTCGGGGCCGGAGCGGCGCCGGCGGCGGACGAGGAGGGCTGGGCGGAGGCCTGGCCACCCGGGTCCACGGCGATGTACGGGGTCTCCCCCGGCACCGCGTAGTGCAGCCGGGCGCGGGCCTGCGCCTTGACGTACTCCGGGTCCTGCCAGCGGGCCTTCTCCCGGCGCAGCTGCTCGACCTGCTGGCGCGCGTGGTCGGCCTTCGCCCGCTGGGCGGAGATCTCGGCGCGCTGGGAGATGAACTGCCGCGTCGGGTAGGCGAGGATCGCCACCAGCGAGCAGAGCACCAGGACGAGGACGGTCGCCCGGCTCGTGAACCGGGGCCGGGCCGCCAAGCCCGGGATCCTCCAGCCAGCCATCTCCCGTATCCCCTCCTGGTCGCGACGGTGCCCCGCCGTCCACCCTACGGGGTGAACGGCGGGGCACCGGTCAGGCGTGCGCTAGCGGGAGCGCCCGGCCCTCGTGCTCGGCGCGCTGATCACTCGGCGGCGCGGAAGCGCGGGAAGGCGCCGCGGCCGGCGTACTCGGCGGCGTCGTCGAGGATCTCCTCGATGCGCAGCAGCTGGTTGTACTTGGCGACGCGCTCGGAACGGGCCGGGGCACCGGTCTTGATCTGGCCGCAGTTGGTGGCGACGGCCAGGTCGGCGATGGTGACGTCCTCGGTCTCGCCGGAGCGGTGCGACATCATGCAGCGGTAGCCGTTGCGCTGGGCCAGCTCGACGGCGTCCAGGGTCTCGGTCAGCGAACCGATCTGGTTCACCTTGACCAGCAGCGCGTTGGCGGTGCCGGTCTCGATGCCGCGGGCCAGGCGGGCCGGGTTGGTGACGAACAGGTCGTCGCCGACCAGCTGGACCTTGTCGCCCAGCTTGTCGGTCATGGCCTTCCAGCCGTCCCAGTCCGACTCGTCCAGCGGGTCCTCGATGGAGACCAGCGGGTAGGCGGCGACCAGCTCGGCGTAGTACTCGATGAGCTCGGCGGAGGTGAGCTCCTTGCCCTCGAACTGGTAGGCGCCGTCCTCGTAGAACTCGGAGGAGGCGACGTCCAGGGCCAGCGCGACGTCACGGCCGGGCACGTAGCCGGCCTTCTGGATGGCCTCGACGATGAGGTCCAGGGCCTCGCGGTTGGAGTCCAGGTTCGGGGCGAAGCCGCCCTCGTCGCCCAGACCGGTGGACAGGCCGCGCTCCTTCAGCACGCCCTTGAGCGTGTGGTAGACCTCGACGCCCCAGCGGACGGCCTCGGAGAAGGACTCCGCGCCGATCGGGGCGATCATGAACTCCTGGATGTCGACGTTGGAGTCCGCGTGCGACCCGCCGTTGAGGATGTTCATCATCGGAACGGGCAGGACGTGCGCGTTCGGGCCGCCCAGGTAGCGGAACAGCGGCAGGTCGCTGGCCTCGGAGGCGGCGTGCGCGACGGCCAGCGAGACGCCCAGGATGGCGTTGGCGCCGAGCGAGGACTTGTCCGGGGTGGCGTCCAGGTCCAGCATGGCCTGGTCGATCAGCCGCTGCTCGGTGGCGTCGTAGCCGACCAGCTCCGGGCCGATCTGCTCGATGACGGCCAGGACGGCCTTCTCGACGCCCTTGCCGAAGTAGCGGTTCTTGTCACCGTCACGCAGCTCCAGCGCCTCGAAGGCGCCGGTGGAGGCACCCGACGGGACAGCGGCACGACCCGTGCTGCCGTCGTCGAGGCCGACCTCGACCTCGACCGTGGGGTTGCCGCGCGAGTCGAGGATCTCACGGGCTACGACGACATCGATGGACGGCACGAGGCATCTCCTTGCGGAAGCAGGGTCCGGTCTGACGGTGGTGCTGTCAGCAGGACGATTGCGGAGTCGTTACGACCAGAGCCTAACCGCCCGGGCTCCCGGGGCCACCTCCGCCTCGGTCCCGTCTCAGCGTGTGGCCCCGCTACCCACCGGTAGTTCACCTGCTTGTCCCAGCTTGTCCCACCGGGAAGGGCGAATGCGGACGAAGGGGACCGGTAGGACCGGTCCCCTTCGGACGTCGGGGCGGAGCGGTGCCGGCGGAGGCGGTCCGGCCGCTCGAAGACACGAGGGCTCAGCGGCTCGGCGGCACGAGGGCTCAGCCGACGTGCAGCACCTGACCCGGCATGATCAGGTTCGGGTCGCCGCCGACGGTGGAGTGGTTCTGCTCGTACAGCGCGTGCCAGCCACCGGAGACGCCCTGGGCGGTGGCGATGGTCGACAGGGTGTCACCGGCGCGGACGGTGTAGTCGTGGCCGGCGGCCTGCGGGGCCTGCGGGGCGTACTGCGGCTGGGCGGCGGCCTGGCCGGCGTACTGCTGGTAGACGCTCTGGTGGCTGGTCCAGTACCAGGCGCCGTTGCTCTGGTACCAGTACACCTTGGCGTCGGCGTCCCAGCCGGCCTTGCCGGAGAAGCCCGGGGCCTGCGGCTGGGCCTGCTGCTGCGGGGCGGCCTGCTGGACCGGCTGCGCGGCGGGCTTCTGCGCCGGCTTCTGGGCGGCGGGCTTCTGGGCGACCGGCTTCTCGGCCGGCTTGGCGGCGGGCTTCGGGGCCTGCTGCTTGGGAGCGGACTGCGGCTTGCTGTCCGAGGAGGTGTCGACCGCGGCCGGGGCACCGCCCTTGGTCAGACCGGCCTTCTGCGAGCAGACCGGCCAGGCGCCCGGGCCCTGCGAGGCCAGCACCTTCTCGGCGACCGAGATCTGCTGGGCCTTGCTGGCCTGGTTGGCCTGCGGCGCGTAGGCGGCGCCGCCGTACGCCTTCCAGGTGCTGGACGTGAACTGGAGGCCGCCGTAGAAGCCGTTGCCGGTGTTGATGCTCCAGTTGCCGCCGCTCTCGCACTGGGCGACGGCGTCCCAGGTGGAGGCCGGGGCGGCGGAGGCGCCGGTGGCGGTGAGGAGCGGCATCGCGAGTCCGACGCCGGCCACACCGGCGACGGCGATGGCCTTCTCGGCCTGGGTGCGACGACGGTGGCGGCCAGTTCCAACGAACAGCATGAAGAGGTCCCTCTCCGCACGCCTGCGAGGTGAGCTGTCGGGTTCGGACCGGGAGGTGGCCCGGCCGCCGTGCGCGGAGACGACTCCGCTCGGGCGGCTTCACCCCAAGCCGTGGGGAGACGGCAACAAACCTGGTTCCCCCGCCCCTGCCCAGGGTTCTGGTCGGTTTCCCGTGGCGCGGCGGGCAGGATTCGGCGTTCCGCGTACGGGGTCCGCAGCTGCGAACTCCAGGGAGAGTAGACAGATCTTCAGATCAATCACAAGCTCATATCGTCGATATCACACGAGAATTACGGCCCGTGTCCGATCGCCTACCAACAGCGGCGTTATGTCCGGATTGATGGGTGTTCACACCGCACCCGACAGGCGATCGGCGACGTCCGGTCAGCCCTTCGCGGCCTCCGAAGGAGCCTGCGGAGACGTGGCCGGAGAACCGGTCGGAGGGGCGTGCGGGGAGCGGCTCTCCGGGCTGAATTCCACCGGCAGTTCGCGCAGCCCACGCATGATCAGGCCGCCCCGCCAGCGCAGGTTCTCCGGGCTCTCCGCGAGCCGCAGGTCCGGCAGCCGGGAGAGCAGCGTGGCCAGCGCGGCCCGCCCCTCCAGCCGGGCGAGCGGGGCGCCGATGCAGTAGTGGATGCCGTGCCCGAACCCCAGGTGGGGATTGTCCGCCCGGGCCAGGTCCAGGGTGTTCTCCGCCGCGAACCGGGCCGGGTCGCGGTCCGCCGCGGCCAGCA
Source organism: Kitasatospora sp. NPDC036755 (assembly GCF_040636595.1). NCBI lineage: Bacteria > Bacillati > Actinomycetota > Actinomycetes > Kitasatosporales > Streptomycetaceae > Kitasatospora > Kitasatospora sp. NPDC036755. Next base: position 1,799 of record NZ_JBEZUT010000273.1, on the reverse strand, counting down.
CCACCAGCACCGGATCGCCGACCGGGATGTCCACCCCGCCGATGGTCAGCGGACTGGTCGCGAACCGCCAGGTCGCCAGCTCCACCGGCCCGTCGTAGCGCAGGAGTTCCTCGATCCCGGTCTCCAGCAGCGCGCTCTCCCCGCGTGCCACCGACTCCTGCAGCAGCCGGCGCTGCTCCGGGTTGCGCAGCAGCGCGTACGTGCCGTTGCCGATCAGGTTCACGGTGGTCTCGAAACCCGCGAACAGGAGGATGAAGGCCATCGCCGCGGCCTCGTTCTCGGTCAGGTGCTCCCCGTGGTCACTGGCCCGGATCAGGCCCGAGATCAGGTCGTCCCCGAGGTCCGCGCGCTTGCGGTGGATCAGCTCCAGCAGGTACGCCCGCATCCGCTTCACCGCCCGGCCCACGCCGCCGCGCTGCCCCCCGCCGTGACGGATCATCATCCCGGCCCAGTCACGGAAGTCGTCCTGGTCCTCGGCCGGCACCCCGAGCATGTCGCAGATCGCGTAGATGGGGAGCGGGAAGGCGAACTCGTGGATCAGGTCCGCCGAACCGCGCTGCGCGAAGCCGTCGATCAGCCGGTCGGTGAGCTGCTGCACCCGCGGCTCGAACTCGGCCACCCGGCGCGGGGTGAACGCCTTGGACACCAGCCGGCGCAGCCGGGTGTGGTCCGGCGGGTCGATGTTCAGCAGGTGGGTCATCAGGTCCGCCTGCCGCTCCCCCGGGATGCCCACCCGGCCGGTGCGGTGCGCCTGCTCGCTGTGGTGCGCCGGGTTCTTCGACAACCGGCCGTCCGCCAGCGCCTGCCGGGCGTCCGCGTACCTGGTCACCAGCCAGGCCTCCACCCCGCTCGGCAGGGTGGTGCGGTGCACCGGGGCGTGCTCGCGCAACCAGGCGTAGGCGGGGTACGGGTCGGCGGCGAACTCCCAGGTGAACAGCTGTGGGGCGGGGGCGTCGGACGGCGAGGCGGCGGGCCGGGCGGGGTCGGGCTGAGCTGGCATGGACCGACCGTATCCGGTGCACCGGGCCCGCCCCCGCTCCGGCGGGCCCGCCCGGCCCCCGACACCTCCGCCGCGGCCTCCCGCGCCCGGGCGTGTACACGCCGTGGGCCGGTCGTGGGCGGCTCTTGGCCGACTCTTGGCCGCAGGACGGGCGTGAGCCTGGTCACCTGAGGGGTAATCCCTGTTGCGGAGGGTCAGGACGTGCCTACGATCCTCCGCAGTACGCGTGGGCGCCGGTGCGGTGTCGTCCACAGGGAGGAGCAGGCCATGCGGGTCAGCGGGTCAGTCGTCGTCATCGCGGTCCTCGACGGCGGGTCGGGCGCGGGCCTCGCCCGCCGGTTCGCCGCGGCGGACGCCGCCGGAATGCTGATCGCCGACCAGTACGTCGGCGTCGCCGAGGACCTCGCCGCCGAACTCGACCGGCCGGGCTGCCCCGTCGTCGGCGTCTGCGGCGACATCCGCCGCCCCAGCGACGTCGCCGCCCTCGTGGACACCGCCGAGAAGCACCTCGGGCCGATCGACCTGTTCGCCGTGGCCGGCCCGGCCGGCGAGCGGATCATCTCGCTGACCGACCTGCCCGACCACCTCGACCTGGAGCGGCTCGCCGAACTCGTCGTCCTCGTCGGCGAGGCCATCGGCGAACTCGTCCCGCCGCAGCGGCGCCCGGAACACGCCGCCACGGCGGCCTGACCGCCGACCGGCCGGCTACCGGCCGTCCGGTTCCCCGCCCGCCGCTCCGTCCGGCTCGAGCCCTTCGGCCGCGCGCACCGCGTCCCGGTAGCCGCGCGCGCCCGACCGC
>NZ_JBEZUT010000272.1:0-12346 GCF_040636595.1 Kitasatospora sp. NPDC036755 | reverse complement strand
ACCTGGACCATCGCCTCCGCAACCACATAGCACCGGAGGGGCTGTCCCAGCCGAGACAGCCCCTCCAGCAGCAAGATCTTCATCAGACTTCTAGGCGCGGCGGCGGGCGGCGGGTGCGACCGGGGCCACGGTGGCGACCGAGGTGACGGCCGCGACCGCGCCGACGGCGGTCACCGGCGGTGCGGAGCGCACCGCCGGCCGGGGCGCCCGCGGCCGCCGGTCCCGCAGCAGGTGCCGCAGGCCGGGGACGAGTGCGAGGTGGGCGACGGCCACGCCGACCACGGCGAGCAGGATGTGGTCCACGTTGAGGACGTGCCCGGGGGCCCAGGAGGAGAGGAACTCCAGCACGGTCGCCAGCATCGCGGAGACGCCGGTGGTGCGCAGGAAGGAGGGCAGCCAGCGGGCCCGGAGCCGGCCGCCGGCCAGCGGCAGCAGGATCCCGAGCGGGGCCAGCAGCAGGAGCTCGCCGACCACCTGCCAGCCGCTGGAGGAGCGGAGCGAGGCGAGCGGCGTCAGGTTGGCGTCGTACACCCAGGCGACCGGCAGTGGTCTCAGCACCAGCCAGAGCACCAGCGCCAGGTGGCCGGTGAGGCCCGCCAGTCCGGCCAACCGGAGGGGACGGTGGACGGCCGCCGCCGGGCTGCTCTCGGTCCCCGCGCCGGAACGCTCGTCGCGTGTCCTGGTGCCATCTCGCTGCACGGGAGGGAGGACGTGGACCGACTGCACGTCGGTTCCACACCGGGCGTGAACATTCCCAAACGCGCCCCCGAAGTCCCTTCCCGCCCCCTTCCCGCCCCTTCTCCGGCCTACTTGCAGGCCGAGGCCGTCGGCACCGCGCCGAACACGTTGTCCGGCGGAGGACTGCCCGGTGCCACCGGGGTGGGCGACGGGCTCGGGCTCACGGCCGCCTTGGTGCCGCGGGTCGGGGACACGGTCGGCGCCGGGCCCGGCGGGGTGACCAGGGCCGCCGGTATGTGCGGGGTGGTCGGGCAGGCCGTCCGGCTGGCGGGCGCGCCGGCGTCGACCGGTACGGCGGTCGGCCGGATGCCGCAGCCGGACGCCAGCGCGAGCAGCAACAGCACGCCGGCGCCGCGGCGCAGGACGGTGCGGGGGGAAGCGGTGTCGGTCGGGGTGCTCACGTGGCGTCCTTGTCCTCGGCGGCGTCGCCGGCGGGGCGGCCCTCGGCCTCGCCCGCGGACGGCGGAGGCGGCGGGGCCAGCGGCAGCGTCAGGGTGAACACCGCGCCGACCTCCCCGTTCGCCGCCGTGATCGTCCCCCCGTGTATCCGGGCGTTGGCCATCGCGATCGACAGGCCGAGACCGCTGCCCTCCGAGCGCGCCCGCCCCCGGTCCGCCTTGTAGAAGCGGTCGAAGACGTGCGGCAGCACGTCCTCCGGGATGCCCGGGCCGCTATCGGAGACCTCGATCACGACCGACTCCCCGTCCTGCCGGACCTTGACCCTCACCGGCGAGCCGCCGTGCTTCAGCGCGTTGCCGATCAGGTTCGCGAAGACCACGTCGAGCCGGCGCGGGTCGACCACGGCCAGGATGCCGCGCGGGGCGTCCAACTCGACCGCGTCGTACCAGGCCCGCCCGTCGATGCAGGACATGATCAGGTCGGCGATGTCCACCTCGTCGGCGACCAGCTTGGCGGTGCCCGCGTCGAAGCGGGTCACCTCCATCAGGTTCTCCACCAGGTCGGACAGCCGCCGGGTCTCGCTGACCACGAGCCGGACGGCCGGCTCGATCATCGGGTCCAGAGACTCGGCCTCGTCCTCCAGGATGTCCGTCACGGCGGTCATCGCGGTCAGCGGGGTGCGCAGCTCGTGCGACATGTCGGCGACGAAGCGCCGGCTCTGCGCCTCGCGCGCGCTCAGCTCCTCGACCTGCTCGTGCAGCGACTCCGCGGCCCGGTTGAAGGTCCGTGCCAGGTCGGCCAGTTCGTCCGAGCCCTCGACCTCCAGCCGGGTGTCCAGACGGCCCTCGCCGAGCCGCCGGGCGGCGTCCCCGAGCCGCTTGACCGGCCGCAGCACGGTCGCCGAGGCGGCCTGGGCGAGCAGCGCCGAGCCGATCAGCGCGAGCAGCGTGGCGATCGCCAGCGACCAGCCCAGCGTGTTGAGGTCGGCCCGCTCGTTCTCCAGCGACTTGAACATGTACGCCGTCGGGCCGTTCGGCACCACCTTGGTGCCGCCGATCACGAACGGCCGGCCCTCCAGGTTCTGCCGCTGCCAGTACAGGTGGTACGGGTACGGGTTGTTCTCGGTGACCTCGCGCGGCCGGGCGACGGTGGACTGCAGCGCGGTCGGGACGTCGGCCAGCGTGAAGTGCGTCGGGTCGGAGGAGGCCGGGCACTCCGGGTGCGCCGGGTCGACCACCACCACGTCGTACGTCAGCCCGGAGCTGGCCACGGTGGACGCCAGCCCGGCCAGCTCCTGGCAGGTCGCGTTCAGCGGCAGCTCGGAGACGTTGCGGGTGAGCGAGACGCGGAAGTCGTTCAGCGCGGTGTCCTGGGCGCGCTTGAGCACGGCGTCGCGGTTCAGCCAGTACGCGATGCCGGAGGCCGAGACGGCGGCGAGCAGCGCGACGGCCGCGAACACCGCGATCAGCCGCACCCGCAGGGAGCGCAGCCGACGCCACCGGCCCGTCGAGAACCGCCGGGCAGTCGTCTGATGGTCAGTCACAAGAGCCTGTCGTGGTACGGGAGTTCCAGGGGCGGGTGAGGGGCTGGTCGGGGGCGGGCGGGATCAGGCCGGCGGGTCCAGCCGGTAGCCCACCCCGCGCACGGTGCGGATCAGCGTCGGCGCGGACGGCACGTCCTCGACCTTGGCCCGCAGCCGCTGCACGCACGCGTCCACCAGGCGGGAGTCGCCGAGGTAGTCGTGCTCCCAGACCAGCCGCAGCAGCTGCTGGCGGGAGAGCGCCTGGCCGGGCCGGCGGCTGAGCTCCAGCAGCAGCCGCAGCTCGGTCGGGGTGAGCTGGAGGTCCTGCCCGTCCTTGGTGACGGTCATCGCCGCGCGGTCGATCACCACGCTGCCGTAGGCGGAGGAGTCCGAACTCTCCCGCTCGCCGCGGCGCAGCACCGCCCGGATCCGGGCGTCCAGCACCCGCGGCTGCACCGGTTTCACCACGTAGTCGTCCGCGCCCGACTCCAGGCCCACCACCACGTCGATGTCGTCCGAGCGGGCGGTCAGCAGGATGATCGGCAGCTGGTCGGTGCGCCGGATCCGGCGGCACACCTCGAAGCCGTCGATGCCGGGCAGCATCACGTCCAGCACGATCAGGTCGGGCCGCTGCTCCTTGAAGAGGCGCAGACCGTCCTCGCCGGAGGCGGCGGTGGCCACGCGGTGGCCCTGGCGGGTGAGGGCGAGTTCGAGGCCGGTCCGGATGGCGTCGTCGTCCTCGATCAGTAGGAGGAAAGGCACGGCCCCATTTTGGCCCACCGGCAGCGCCGAATCACCCCCCGGACCGCCCACCGCTCCCCCGGGAACCGGAACGCGTGCCACCGGCGTCCGGTACGGAGGGAGGCGGACCAGGACATTCGGCCCGCTCCTGTGACACCCCTGTGACAGTCGGCGGACAGCGCCATCACAACCGGCGGGCAGGATTTTCCATGTCGCCGCAGGACAGCGGGCCGCAAGGCCGGCTGAAGGGCGGCTACCGGAACCGCTCGTACCGACCCAGGGGGCGCACGATGAACGCCATGCTTCAGACCCGGACCAACCCGGCTGTCCGCACCGCGCGTTCGTCAGCCACGTCCCACCGGACCCGGTTCGAGGTCAGGACCGACGAGAACTCCGGTGCCGTGACCGTGCGGGGGTGCGCGCACAGCACCGGTGGAAACCCTGGCGCCCGTCGGGTGAGCGGCGGCGGCAGGACGGGGGAGTTGTACGGGATCGGCCGTCTGGGGAGTTCGGCCGACTCCGGCACCACCCTCACGCTGCGGGGAGTCCTCCCCGTCCGCGTCGAGGGCAAGGACGCCCCGGGCAACCGGGGGACCGGGGGGAACAGTCTGCGGACGTTCGGTTCGGGGGAGCCGGACAGCCGCGAGGCCGCCGGTGCGACGCTGCTGCGGCTGAACCCCGCGGCGGCCCGCACCACCGAGGCCGCACAGGGAGGCGCGCAGGGGGAGCACCCGGCCGTCGCGGAGGACCACATCACGGAGTTCACCGCGTACGTGCGCGAGCGCCGCGCCTCCCTGTACGCCACGGCCTACCACCTGACCGGTGACCGCTACGAGGCCGAGGACCTGCTGCAGAGCGCGCTCTTCAGCACCTACCGGGCCTGGGGCCGGATCACCGACAAGGCCGCGGTCGGCGGGTACCTCCGCCGCACCATGACCAACCTGCACATCTCCGCCTGGCGGCGCCGCAAGGTCAACGAGTACCCGACCGAGGAGCTGCCGGAGACGGCCGGCGACACCGACGCGATGGGCGGCACCGAGCTGCGCACCGTGCTCTGGCAGGCGCTGGCGAAGCTTCCGGAGAACCAGCGCACGATGCTGGTGCTGCGGTACTACGAGGGCAAGACCGACCCGGAGATCGCCGACGTGCTGGGGATCAGCGTCGGCACGGTCAAGAGCAGCATCTGGCGCGCCCTGCGCCGGCTGCGCGAGGACGAGCACCTGAACAAGTCCGGCGACACCGTCCGGGCGTTCGGCGAGCTGGTCGCGTAACGAGGACTCCCGTCGGGGGACGGGAAGCGGACGGTCACGGTCCGGGGGCAGCGGCTCGGGGGAGCACGCCCGTGGGGGAGCCGAGGACCGTTCGGGAAGGCGACGGCCCGGTGCGGGGGAGACGCACCGGGCTTTCGTCGTGCTCGGGGGCCGGACGCGAAGGCTCCGGCCGGGCCGGAGCGCGGGCTCCGGCGGCGCGGGGTTCAGGCCGCGGAGAGCTCCGTCGTCCGGGCCGCGGCGCGGATCCGCCGCTCGGCCTCCGGGCCGGCGCACGCGTACGAGCCGAGCGCGACCTGCCGGCCGACGATGGACCGCTCGGCCCGCATCAGCCGCAGGCCCCGGCGCAGCAGCACCGGCAGCGACTTGCGGCCCTCCCGGACGTCCCGGCGCAGCCGGCGCCAGGCCGTGGTGAGCGCGCCGTTGCGCAGGCACAGGGCGTCGCCGAGGAGGTCCTGGTCGGCGCACTCGGCGGCGATCTCGGCGGCGAAGATGCCCTCCGCTATGAACGCGCCCGCCCCGTCCAGCTCCAGGCCGCGGGTGCCGATGCGGCCGTTGTCCGGGATGGAGTACACCGGGACGTCCGTACGGCCGTGCTCGTACAGGGAGCGGATCGCGGCGACGGCCTGGTCGCGGTGCCACGCGAGCGGGGAGTCCCAGTCGACGGCGCCGTCCGGCAGCCGCGGCAGGGTCGGGTCGTCCCCGTCCTTGTAGAAGTCGTCGAGCTGGAGCACCGGAAGGCCGCTGCGCTCGGCGAGCGAGGACTTCCCCGACCCCGAGGGCCCGGAGAGCAGGATCACCCGGGCATGCCCGGTCGGTGCGGGGTTCATGGGGGAGTCACTCACGGGACACCAGTCTGACGCATCCCGGCCGGTTGCCGAAACCGGTCGGCTCACTCCTTCCTGGTCGCCTCCGGGTCGGTGAGGGCGGCGTGCAGCAGCGGGAGGTAGCGGCTGTCGACCTGGAGGTAGACCGGCTCGCCGCCGCCGGGCGGCCGGTACCCGGTGGCGGCCCAGTCCTGGCTGTGCCAGGTGTCGGGCTCGGGCTCGTGGAAGGTGCCTCCGGCGGGCAGGTCGAGGCGGCCGAGGGCGCGGGAGCCGAAGGCGGCCGTCGGGGCGCCCGGAGTGATGCGCAACTTCCCGTTGACGTAGGCGCGCTGCCAGCCGGGCCGGTCGGAGCGGGCCGAGCACGGCACCCGCACGGACTTGCCCGAGGCCAGCCGCCTGCGGGTGCGGGACACGTGCCACTTCCGGAGGAAGCCGTCCGCGAACAGCGGCATCAGCTCGGCGATCAACTCTCCCACGGCTCCCCCTCGTTCGTTCCCGGTACGGACGATTCTGGTCCGCGGGCGCCCGCGCCGGGACCGCCGAAGGTTGCCGCGCCCGGCGACGAAAGTCGACGGACCCGCGCCAGGGGGGGAGAGGCGCGGGTCCGTCCAATGACCGTCCGGGCCCTGGGGGGGTGAGGGCACTGGGGACGGCCAGTCTGTGGAGTTGTTACCCGGAGCGGCGGAGGTCAGATCCCCTTCGGGTGCCAGACCGTCTTCGTCTCCAGGAACGAGAGTAGCCGTTCCGTACCGGGCGCATTCGTCCAGTCCTGGGCGAACGGGTCCAGCTGCGGACGGACCACCCTCTTCAGGGTATCCGCGGCGGCGGCTTCCAGCGCCTTCGCCGCGCCGGGGCCGTCCTCGGCGATGGCCCCGGTGAGGTCCAGCGCGTTGACGTCCTGGTGCGAGGCCAGGGTGGGGGCGATGTCCGCCGTCCGGCCCGAGACGATGTTGACCACGCCGCCCGGGACGTCCGAGGTGGCCAGCACCTCGCCCAGCGACAGCGCGGGCAGCGGGGCGTCCGCGGCGGCCGCGACCACGACCGTGTTCCCGGTGGCGATCGCCGGGGCGATCACCGAGACCAGGCCGAGCAGCGAGTGCCCGTACCCGGCCTGCGGGGCGACGACCCCGACCACGCCGGTCGGCTCCGGGGTGGAGAGGTTGAAGTACGGCCCGGCGACCGGGTTGGCGCCGCCCGCGATCTGGGCGACCTTGTCGGTCCAGCCCGCGTACCAGACCCAGCGGTCGATCGCGGCGTCCACCAGGGCGGCGGCCTTCTTCGGGCCGATGCCCTCGGAGACGGACACCTCGGCGGCGAACTGCTCGCGCCGGCCCTGGAGCATCTCGGCGACCCGGTAGAGCACCTGGCCGCGGTTGTACGCGGTGGTGCCGGCCCAGCCCTTGACCGCCTTGCGGGCGGCCAGGACGGCGTCGCGGGTGTCCTTGCGGGTGCCCAGCGGGGCGTTGGCGAGCCACTCGCCCTTCGAGTCGGTCACTTCGTACACCCGCCCGCTCTCGGAGCGCGGGAACTTCCCGCCGACGTACAGCTTGTAGGTCTTGAAGACGTCAAGACGCGTGGCGACATCAGACATCGAGGTAGGCCTCCAGACCGTGGCGGCCACCCTCGCGGCCGTAGCCCGACTCCTTGTAGCCGCCGAACGGCGAGGTCGGGTCGAACTTGTTGAAGGTGTTGGCCCAGATCACGCCGGCCCGGAGCCGGTCCGCCATCCAGAGGATGCGCGAGCCCTTCTCCGTCCAGATGCCGGCGGAGAGGCCGTACGGGGTGTTGTTGGCCTTCTCGACCGCCTCGGCGGGGGTGCGGAAGGTCAGCACCGACAGCACCGGGCCGAAGATCTCCTCCTGGGCGATCCGGTGGGCCTGGCTCACGCCGGTGAACAGGGTCGGCTTGAACCAGAAGCCGGTGCCCGGGAGCTCGCAGGCCGGCGACCAGCGCTCGGCGCCCTCGGCCTCGCCGGCCTCGGTCAGCGCGGTGATCCGGGCCAGCTGCTCGGCCGAGTTGATGGCGCCGATGTCGGTGTTCTTGTCCAGCGGGTCGCCGACCCGCAGGGTGGCCATCCGGCGCTTCAGGGCGTCCAGCAGCTCGTCCTGGACGGACTCCTGGACCAGCAGGCGCGAACCCGCGCAGCAGACGTGGCCCTGGTTGAAGAAGATGCCGTTGACGATGCCCTCGACCGCCTGGTCGACCGGCGCGTCGTCGAAGACGATGTTCGCGGCCTTGCCGCCCAGCTCCAGCGAGAGCTTCTTGCGGGTGCCGGCCAGCTGCTTGGCGATGGCGCGGCCGACCGGGGTGGAGCCGGTGAAGGCGACCTTGTTGACGTCCGGGTGGCCGGTCAGCGCGGCGCCGGTGCGGCCGTCACCGGTGACGATGTTGACGACGCCCTTCGGCAGACCGGCCTGGCGGCAGATCTCGGCGAAGCGCAGCGCGGTCAGCGGGGTGGTCTCGGCCGGCTTCAGGACGACCGTGTTGCCGGTGGCCAGCGCGGGCGCGACCTTCCAGGCCAGCATCAGCAGCGGGAAGTTCCACGGGATGACCTGACCGGCCACGCCCAGCGGCTTCGGGTTCGCGCCGAAGCCGGCGTAGTCCAGCTTGTCGGCCCAGCCCGCGTAGTAGAAGAAGTGCGCGGCGACCAGCGGCAGGTCGACGTCGCGGGTCTCGCGGATCGGCTTGCCGTTGTCGATCGACTCCAGCACGGCCAGCTCGCGGCTGCGCTCCTGGATGATCCGGGCGATCCGGAACAGGTACTTGGCGCGCTCGCTGCCGGGCAGCGCCGACCAGTCGGCGAAGGCCCCGCGGGCGGCGGCGACCGCGCGGTCCACGTCCTCCTCGGTGCCCTGGGCGAACTCGGCGAGCACCTGCTCGGTGGCCGGGTTGACCGTCTTCAGGGCCTCGTTGCCGGAGGAGTCGACGAACTCGCCGCCGATGAAGTGGCCGTAGGAGGTGGCGATGTCGCCCGCCGCGGCGGGGGACTCCGGCGCCGGGGCGTAGGCGAAGAGGCCGCCGGCGGGCTTGGCCGCGGGCTCCTCGGTGTTCTTCTTCTTGGCCATGGTGATCAGTCCACCGTCACGTAGTCGGGGCCGGAGTAGCGGCCGGTGGCCAGCTTCTGGCGCTGCATCAGCAGGTCGTTGAGCAGGCTGGAGGCGCCGAAGCGGAACCAGTGCGGGGTCAGCCAGTCGTCGCCGAGGGTCTCGTTGACCATCACCAGGTACTTCATGGCGTCCTTGGTGGTGCGGATGCCGCCGGCGGGCTTGACGCCGACCTGGACGCCGGTGGCCGCGCGGAAGTCGCGGACCGCCTCCAGCATCAGCAGGGTGACCGGCGGGGTCGCGTTGACGGCGACCTTTCCGGTGGAGGTCTTGATGAAGTCGGCGCCGGCCAGCATCGCCAGCCAGGAGACCCGGCGGACGTTGTCGTAGGTCTGCAGCTCGCCGGTCTCGAAGATCACCTTGAGGTGGGCGGAGCTGCCGTCCGGGCGCTTGCACGCCTCCTTGACGGCCACGATCTCGTTGTGGACGTCGAGGTAGCGGCCGGAGAGGAAGGCGCCGCGGTCGATCACCATGTCGATCTCGTCGGCGCCCGCGGCCACCGCGTCGGCGGTGTCGGCGAGCTTGACCGGGAGCGCGGCGCGGCCGGCCGGGAAGGCGGTGGCCACCGAGGCGACCTGGATGCCGGTGCCCTCCAGGGCGGCCTTCGCGGTGGCGACCATGTCCGGGTAGACGCAGATGGCGGCGACGCGGGGGGTGGTCGGGTCGGTCGGGTCGGGGGTCCTGCCCTTGGCGCACAGCGCGCGCACCTTGCCGACCGTGTCCGCGCCCTCCAGCGTGGTCAGGTCGATCATCGAGATCGCCAGGTCGATGGCGCACGCCTTCGCCGTGGTCTTGATCGAGCGGGTACCGAGAGCGGCGGCACGCGCCTCCAGGCCGACCTGGTCGACGCCGGGCAGGCCGTGCAGGAAACGGCGGAGCGAGGCCTCGGACGCCGCAACGTCCTGGAGGCCGCTGCCCGCAACGCCGAGGGCATTGGCTGCAACAGTGGACATAGTCACCAGAGCAGCATATCTACGCGCGTAGTGGGCCGCCAGGGCGCCTGCCATTCGTGGCCGGACCGAGACCTCCGGACGAGGGGCATGGGGCAGAATCGACGCCATGACCGATTCCGACGACAAGCCCCACCGGAACCCCGCCGACCCCGACGGGGACGCCGAGTACGCGGACCGTGTGTACCGCTCCGTCCCCGGCGCGATCTCCGGAGTGCTGCTGCTGGTCGTCGCGGCCTGGCTGATCGGCGACGCGGTGCTGAGCGGCACCGGGAAGACCCCGTACGTCTCGCTCGCCGCGGTGCCGGTGTTCGCCTTCCCGGTGATCGCGTACACGCTGCGCCCGGTGGTGCGGGCGGGCCGCGACAGGCTGGTGGTGCGCAACCCCTGGAGGACCGTCGTCGCGCCGTGGGCCTCGGTGGAGGCGCTGCGCGCGGGGTACTCGGTCGAACTGCTCGCGGGCGGGAAGAAGTACCAGGTCTGGGCGGTGCCGGTGTCGCTGCGCCAGCGCAAGCGGGCCACCCGGGCGCAGCGCCCCAGCGCCGCCGAGCACGCCTCCCGGACCGGCCTCGGGCTGGGGATGGCCAAGCGGACCAACCCGGTCGTCCAAGGCTCGCCCGACCCCACCCGCGCCTGGTCCGACCAGGTCACCGCAGTCCTCCAGGAGATGGCCGAGCGCAACGCCTCCCGCCCCGCCGCGGCCGGCCCGGTCGAGGCCCGCTGGTGCTGGTGGGTCATCGCCCCCACCCTGCTCGGCCTCGTCGCCCTGATCACGGTGATCGCGGTCTGAGCCGGAGGCGCGCCCCGGGCGCCCCGACCGCCGCACTTCGCCCCGCCGGATCGTGTCCGGCGGGGCGAAGTGCTGTCCGGGCGACGTGCTGTCCGGATCGGGTCGGTCCGGGCGCGGGGGCCGCCGCCCGTGGCGACGAACCCGGACATCGGGGACTCCGGGTGGGCGAGTGGGGCGAATCCCCGGGGCGGGGCGCGGGCGAAGGGCCGGGCGCCGCCTGCCGCATCCCGCCATGTTCCGGGTGTGAGCCGCGTCGCCGGGAGCGCGCCGTGCGGGAAGGTCTGCGGGGAGGGCGGGGCGGTTCCGGAAGATCTTTCGAAAGATCGCCTGCGAGCGGTTGGAAGGTGAAACTTCCTCGCGGCTGATGATGAGCATTCGACAAATGGGCTGACCGGAAAATCGCACAACCCTCTTCGCGTTCGTCATGCGCCCGTTACGAACCGCCCACATCCCTTGAAAGTATGGCTGCGAGGCGGATTGACCATGGAATTGCCTTCCATGGCGGGGGTTTTGGGTCTGTTTGCCAATCCGACCTCGTGAAGAAACGTTTCTTTCATGTGGGTGCCTCGTTTCTTCGAGGCGCCGGAGGGGGTTTCACCATGTCCGAAATCAACGACACCGCGCAGCTGACCCGGCGACGGATGCTCCAGGGCGCGGCCCTGGCGCTCACCGCCGCCGTCGGCACGGGCGTGCTGGCCGTCGCGGGGCCGACCAGCAAGCCCGCCACCGCCTCCGACCTGGGGGAGAACGACCACTTCGACGAGCTCTTCCAGGGCCGGCGCATCCAGGGGCAGCCGAGTGCCCACGGCGGCCACCACGGCGGCGTCGGGTACACGGTGCTGATCGACGGCCAGGAGCTGCACATGATGCGCAACGTCGACGGCACCTGGATCAGCGTCATCAACCACTACCAGACCTTCCCCACCCCGCGCGCGCTCGCCCGCGCGGCCGTCAAGGACCTCCAGGGCGCCACGCTCGTACCGATCTCCGTCGCCTGAACCGGACCCACCGCACGTCCGGACCACCCGCCCACCGAGGAGGAACCATGGCAGTCCGCAAGAACCAGGCGAACCTGACGGCCCAGGAGAAGCGCGCCTTCGTCGACGCCGTGCTGGAGCTCAAGCGGCTCGGCCGCTACGACGGCTACGTCGACTCGCACAACTACTTCATCATCAACGACAGCGACACCGGGGAGCGGGTCGGGCACCGCTCCCCGTCCTTCCTGCCCTGGCACCGCCAGTTCCTGCTGCAGTTCGAGCGGGACCTGCAGAGCGTCGACCCGAACGTCACGCTCCCGTACTGGGACTGGACCGTCGACCGGTCGGCGACCTCGTCGATCTGGGGCGCGGACTTCCTGGGCGGCAACGGCCGCAGCGGCGACAACCAGGTGACCACCGGCCCGTTCGCGTACAGCACCGGGAAGTGGACGCTGAACGTGCGCCCCGACAGCCGCGACTACCTGCGCCGCGCGCTCGGCACCGCGGTCTCCGCGCTGCCCACCCGGGCCGAGGTGGAGAGCGTGCTCGCCATGACCGTCTACGACGCCGCCCCGTGGAACAGCTCCTCGGACGGCTTCCGCAACAACCTGGAAGGCTGGCGCGGCCCCAACCTGCACAACCGGGTGCACGTGTGGATCGGCGGCCAGATGAACTCCGGGATGTCCCCGAACGACCCGGCGTTCTGGCTGCACCACTGCTTCATCGACAAGCTGTGGGCGGAGTGGCAGCGCCGCAACCCCGCCTCGGGCTACCTGCCCGCGGCGGCCACCGCCAACGTGGTCGACCTCGGCAGGACGATGAAGCCCTGGAACACCACCACGCCGGCCCAGCTGCTGGACCACACCGCGCTCTACACCTACGACACCGGCTTCTGATCCGCCCCGGTGCGGCCCCGGCGGAGTGCCGCCCGACGCCCCAGGCACCGAAGGCGGCCGTAGCCGCCGCCATGCATGGCGGCTATGCGCAGGTCAGCGGTGCCGGACACGCCCAGAAGCAGAACGAGCAGCAG
>NZ_JBEZUT010000271.1:0-12351 GCF_040636595.1 Kitasatospora sp. NPDC036755 | reverse complement strand
CCGAGCGGCTTCGGCACGGCGGCGCCCGGGTCGGCCGTCGGGGCGCCGCCCGCGGGCCGGGCGGCCGGGGCGGAGGCGGCGGAACCGGCCGGGAGGGCGGATGCGGTGGCCGGCAGCGTGGCGCCGGCGCAACAGCCGGCGACGAGGCCGGCCAGCAGGGTGGGGAGGGATATCCGTGGGCGCACTGGTGGGTCCTTCTCCTGTGGGGGAGGCGCTGGGAGGACTGCCGAGACGTCGGGGGAACGCGTCATGATCCTGCCAGCGACGGAGGATCAGAACAATGTCACAGGTCATATGACATGCCCGGGCCCGGCCATAACACGGGCCCGCTACGGCCGGTAGGTCCGCGCGGCCCACGCCTGGAAGCCCGGCGCCGCCGCGACCAGGTCCCGGTACGCCGCGGCGGCCGCCCCCAGCAGCGTCTCCACCACCTCGCCGCCCACCCCGGCCGGCCGCCAGAGCAGCAACTGCCGGACCCAGATCGGCGTGCCCGCGAGCGGCTTGACCACCACGTCGGCGAGCGGCCTGGTGGTGGCGTGGACGACGGAGACGCCGAGCCCGGCGGCGATCAGCTCCTGGAGCTCCAGCCGGCCGCCGGGGAGCTCGTGGACGGCCACCGGGGTGAACCCGGCCGCGGCGCAGGCCCCGTGGAACACCCCGCGCCAGCCGGCCCCGTCGTCGGGGGTCAGGAACCACTCCTCCTCCGCGAGGTCCGCCAGGGCCACCTCGGCGCGGTGCCGCAACCGGTGGCCGGCCGGCAGCGCGACGAAGAGGGGCTCGGTGACGATGCCGCGGTGCGCGACGGCCGGGGAATGGCGCAGCTCCCGGCCGGGGTGGTCCACCGCCACGGCGGCGTCCGCCTCACCCCGCTCCAACAGCTCGACGACGTCGCGGGAGCGACGGACCGGCGTCAGAGCGAAGCGCTGACCGGGCCGCTGGTGCCGGGCCCTGACGACCAGTCCGGGCAGCAGCGGCGAGCCGGTCGCCGCCAGCCGAAGCTCGCGCGGGACGGGACCGGCCTGGGGCCCTGGGCCGCGGCCCAGGCGGTCGGCACGGGTGAGCAGCTCCCGGGCGGCGGCCACCACCTCCGCCCCGAAGCAGGTCGGCGCGACACCGGCGGCGGTGCGTTCGAACAGCGGGGCGCCCAGGTGGCGTTCGATCCGGCGCAGCTGGGTACTGGTCGCCGGCTGCGAGGCGCCGAGCAGGACGGCGGCCCGGCCGACGCTCCCGGTGTCGGCGATGGCGCACAGCACGCGGAGGTGCCGCAGTTCCAGCTCCATGACGCTCCCCCTCGCGCACCCGGCCGGCCCCGGCCGACGGCGTGGGGCGGGCTGCCGCCACCTGCGGTGTAACAGCACACATCACATGTCAGCGGCTTACCTTCGCCCTGGCGAATTGCCCCGTCAAGCCCTCCCCCGGGCCGGGTGGCACTCCGCGCACCATCTTTTGCCGAGGCATTGCCGACACCTGACCTTCCGCCCCGGTCCGGGCCGCCCCCGCGGCCGCCCCGACGCACCCGGCGCCGCCCCGCCCGGCCCCACCCCGGCCCGCGCGGACCCACCGGGAGGTGCGGGACTTGAAGACCGCCGCACCGTCCGCGACGCTGAAGACCCCTTGCGTTCCCCGAGCGGGCACCGACCGGTGCGGAGGCCTACCGATGACAGCCATGTTCGACCAGGAGCTGCGCGAGCAGCTCACCCAGGCCCGCCGAGATCTCGCGGCGGCCCGGACCGAAGGGGACGCCGACGGCGTCCAGGCGTACGAGGGCCGGGTCGCCTCGCTCCTGCGGCTCGCCGCCCAGCACGGCATCGACCTCCCGCACAGCGTCGACGAGGAGGAGCACAACGAGTAGCTCCCCGGAACCGGGCGGCTCCCCGAACGCCGCGGAGGCGGCCACCCCGCACGGGTGACCGCCTCCTGCCGTGACCTCCGGCGCCCGGGATCACTCCCCGGCCGGCTCCAGGATCGCCACGCACTCGAAGTGGTGGGTCATCGGGAACAGGTCGAAGGCCCGCAGCGAGACCGGCCGGTAGCCGCCCTCGCGGAAGAACTTCAGGTCCCGGGCGAGCGCCGCCGGGTCGCAGGCCACGTACGCGATCCGGCGCGCCTCCAGGCCGACCAGGTGGGCGACGGTCTCGCGGCCGGCGCCCGCGCGCGGCGGGTCCAGCACGATCAGGTCGGTGGCGGTGATGCCGGTGCGCGGCAGCAGCGTCTCGACCCGGTCGCACTCGATCCGCACGTTCTCCAGCGCGGCCAGGTTGTGCCGGGCGTCGACGACGGCCTGCTTGGCGGACTCGATGCCGAGCACCGCGCCGTCCTCGCCGACCCGGTCGGCCAGCGCGCCGGCGAACAGGCCGACACCGCAGTACAGGTCGAGCGCGTTCTCGCCCCACTGCGGGTCCAGGCCGTCCAGGACGGCGTCGACCAGGGTGTCCGGCGCCTCCGGGTGGATCTGCCAGAACCCGCCGTTGCTGACCCGCCAGGTCCGTCCGGCGGCCCGCTCGCGCACGAAGCTCCGGCCGTGCACCTTGTGCAGCTCGCCCTGCTCGCCGACCCGGGCGATCGACACCGGCTTGTCCAGCTCGACCAGCGGCAGCTGGGCGCCCGGACGCGGGGTGAGCACCACCTGGCGGTCCGAGGAGCCGCTCGCGGCGATCGCCTCGACGCTCGCCACCCCGGGCCAGTCACGGGACTCGATGCCCAGCTCGGTGACGCCCTCGGAGGCGATCAGGCAGCGGTCCACCGGCTGCACGTCGTGCGAGCGGTGCTTGCGCAGACCGACCTTCCCGGTCTCCGCGTCCACCGCGTACTGCACCCGGGTGCGCCAGGCCGGCACCTGCCCGGCCGGCAGCTTGCCGCCGACCGGCTCGACGCTGCCGTCCCAGCCGGCCTCGGCCGGGGTGAGCCCGGCCAGCTTGGCCAGCTGCTCGGTCAGCACCGCCGCCTTGAGCTTGCGCTGCCCGCCCGGGGTGACGTGCTGCCAGTCGCAGCCGCCGCACTTGCCCGGGCCGGAGAAGGGGCAGGGCGCCTCGATCCGGTCCTTGGAGGGCTCCAGCACCTCCACGGCGTCGGCCCGCAGGAACCGCGAGGTGGTGGTCCCGTCGGTCACCAGCGCGACGACCTTCTCACCGGGCAGCGCGTGCCGCACGAACAGCACCCGCCCCTCGTGCCGGGCCACGCAGTGCCCGCCGCCGTGCGCGACCGGGCCGACCTCGACCTCGTAGCGCTGCCCGGCCAGCGGCTCCCCGGACGGCGTCTCGGGCCGCGAGGGCCGCGCGGCGGCGGTGCGCAGCGCCTTGGGCGGCCGCACCGCCTGCTTGCGCGGTGCCTTCCCGCCCGCCGCGGCGGCACCCTTCGGCTCGCCCTGACCGGCGCCCCTCGAAGCGCCCTTCGAAGCGCCCTTGCCCGCGGAGCCCTTGGCACCGGCGCCCTTCGGCGCGCCCTTGCCCGCAGCGCTCTTGTCCGCGGAGCCCTTCGGCGTGCCCTTCCCGGCCCCCGGCCCGGCGGGCCCGCGGTCCGCCGGCTCCCCCGGGACGATCGGCGCGGTGCGCGCGGTGAGGCCGTCGCGGTCGGTGGCCTCCGGACGGGCCGGCCGGCCCCAGCGCGGCCGGGAGACCTGACCGGGCTGGGAGCCGCCCCGGCGGGCGCCCTTGCCGGAGGCGCCGGAGGAGCCCGAGGAGCGGGGCGGAGTGTTGCGGGTCACTGGGAGGAGTCCTTGCTGCGGTCGGGGGTGTCACCGGCGCTCGCACCGGTGGAGACGGAATCCTTCGACTTTACGGCCTTCGGCGCCCGAGGCTCGCCACGTCGGACGGCGCCCGGCGCCGACCAGGCCTTCTGCGGCTTGCGCCGCTCCGAGGACTCCAGCTGCCACGGCACCGAGGTGACCATCACCCCGGGCTTGAACAGCAGCCGTCCCTTGAGCCGAAGCGCGCTCTGGTTGTGCAGCAGGTGCTCGTACCAGTGGCCGACCACGTACTCCGGGATGTAGACCGAGACCACCTCCCGCGGGCTGCTGCGCCGCAGGTTCTTCACGTAGTCCAGGACCGGGCCGGTGATCTCGCGGTACGGCGAGTCCAGCACCTTGAGCGGCACCTCGATGCCGCGCTCGTCCCACTCGCGCCGCAGTGCCGCGGTGTCCGCCGGGTCGACGTTGACCGTGACGGCCTCCAGCGTGTGGGCCCGGGCCAGCCGGGCGTACGCCAGGGCGCGCAGCGCCGGCTTGTGCAGCTTGGAGACCAGCACGATGGCGTGCACCCGCGTGGGCAGCACCACGTCGTCCGGCTCCTCGGCGGCGATGAGCTCGTCGGAGACCCGGTCGTAGTGGCGCCGGATGCCCTTCATCATCACGAACAGCACGGCCATCGCGGCGATCGCGATCCAGGCGTGGCTGATCTTGGTGACCAGGACGACGATCAGCACCGCCATGGTCATCACCAGGCCGAAGGCGTTGATCGCCCGGCTGCGCTGCATGTGGCGGCGCTTGGCAGGGTCGGTCTCGGTGCGCAGCAGCCGGGTCCAGTGCCGGATCATGCCGGACTGGCTCATGTTGAAGGCGACGAAGACGCCTACGATGTAGAGCTGGATCAGCCGGTTGGGGTCGGCGTCGAAGGCCAGGATCAGCAGGACCGCGGCGATCGCCAGCAGGATGATGCCGTTGGAGAAGGCCAGCCGGTCGCCGCGGGTGTGCAGCTGGCGCGGCAGGTAGCGGTCCTGGGCGAGGATCGAGCCGAGCACCGGGAAGCCGTTGAAGGCGGTGTTGGCGGCGAGCACCAGGATCAGGCCGGTCACGGCGGCGACGAAGTAGAAGCCGGGCGTGAAGTTGTTGAACACGGCCTCGCTGATCTGCGCCAGCGCGGTCTTCTGGTGGTAGCCCGGCGAGGCGCCGACGAGCTGCTCGGTCGGGTTCTCGGCCATCTGGACACCGGTCAGCCGGGCCAGCCAGATGATGCCCATGAACATCACGACGGCGATGGACGCCATCATCAGCAGCGTCGTGGCGGCGTTCTTGCTCTTCGGCTTGCGGAAGGCCGGCACGCCGTTGGAGATCGCCTCCACACCGGTCAGCGCGGCACAGCCGGAGGAGAAGGCCTTCAGCAGCAGGAACACCATCGCGAAGCCCGCGAGCGAGTCGTTGCCGGGGGTGGAGGCGAGGTGGAACCCGGAGCTCTCGGCGGGCATGTCCTGGCCCAGCGCGAAGTGCCGGAACACCCCGTAGCCGACCATCCCGATCACGCCGATCATGAAGGCGTACGTGGGGACGGCGAAGGCGCTGCCGGATTCGCGCACACCGCGCAGGTTCATGCCCATCAACACCACGACCACGACCACCGACAGGACCGGTTCGTGGCCGCGCAGCGCGGGCACCGCGGAGACGACGTTGGCGACGCCCGAGGTGGTCGACACGGCCACGGTGAGCACGTAGTCGACCATCAGCGCGCTGGCGACCACCAGACCGGCGGCCGGCCCGTGGTTGACGGTCGCGACCTCGTAGTCACCGCCGCCGCTGGGGTAGGCGTGGACGTTCTGCCGGTACGAGGCGACCACGGCGAGCATCACGATCGCCACCACGACGCCGATCTGCCAGGAGAAGTGGATCGCCGAGGCGCCCGCGATGGAGAGGGTGAGCAGGATCTCCTCGGGGGCGTACGCGACCGAGGAGAGCGCGTCCGAGGCGAACACGGGCAGCGCGATCCGCTTGGGCAGAAGTGTCTCGCCCAGCTTGTCGCTGCGCAGGGCGCGCCCGATCAGGATGCGTTTCGGAAGGTCAGTCGGCATAGGCACGTTAAGGAATCGTAGGGGCTCCCCGGTCAACGCTCCGCCGTTTGTCCCCCCCTTCGTCGCGACTGTGTTCGGTGGACCGGCTAGCGTGTCGGATACGAGTCGGCGGGCAACACTCTGGTTGTCGAGCGTTGCCGGGTCGGCGCCCCCACGATGAACCTCGTCCCGGACGACCGGGCGGGAAACGGAGCTGAACGGTGTTTGCGCAGGTCAAGGCCCCTTCGGGACGGGTGAGGTAAGCGCCGGTGCACATCGTGATCATGGGCTGCGGCCGCGTGGGCTCCGCCCTCGCCAGAGCCCTGGAGAAACAGGGCCACTCGGTGGCCGTGGTCGACCAGGACCCGACCGCTTTCCGTCGGCTGGGCGCCGGTTTCAACGGCCGCCGGGTGACCGGGGTCGGCTTCGACCAGGACACCCTGCGCGAGGCGGGCATCGAGGAGGCCGGCGCCTTCGCCGCGGTCTCCAGCGGTGACAACTCCAACATCATCGCCGCGCGGGTGGCCCGGGAGAACTTCGGCGTCGAGAACGTCGCCGCCCGGATCTACGACCCCCGCCGCGCCGAGGTGTACCAGCGCCTGGGCATCCCCACCGTGGCGACGGTCCGCTGGACCGCCGACCAGATGCTGCGCCGACTGCTGCCGAGCGGCGCCGAGCCGCTGTGGCAGGACCCGAGCGGCGGCGTGCAGCTCGCCGAGGTCGCGTACGACCCGCGCTGGATCGGCCACCGGATCGGCAAGCTGGAGGAAGCCTCCGGCGCTCGGGTGGCCTTCGTCACCCGGCTCGGCGAGGGAGTGCTCCCCTCGCCGCAGATGGTGGTGCAGGAGGGCGACCTGGTGCACGTGATGCTGCGCCGGGCCGACCTGACGGCCGTCGAGGCCGCGTTCGCGCAGGGACCGAAGGAGGAGGGTCACTGATGCGGGTCGCCATTGCCGGTGCCGGTGCCGTGGGCCGCTCGATCGCGGGCGAGCTGCTGGAGAACGGCCACGAGGTCCTGCTGATCGACAAGAACCCCAACTCCATCTCGGTGGAGCGGGTCCCGATGGCGGAGTGGCTGCTCGCCGACGCCTGTGAGATCACCTCGCTGGACGAGGCAGCGCTGCAGCGCTGCCACGTGGTGATCGCCGCGACCGGTGACGACAAGGTCAACCTGGTCGTCTCGCTGCTCGCCAAGACCGAGTACGCGGTGCCCCGGGTGGTCGCCCGGGTGAACAACCCCAAGAACGAGTGGCTCTTCAACGAGTCCTGGGGCGTGGACGTGGCCGTCTCCACCCCGCGTCTGATGTCCGCGCTGGTCGAGGAGGCGGTCAGCGTCGGCGACCTGGTCCGCCTGATGCGCTTCAGCCAGGGCAACGCCAACCTGGTCGAGCTGACGCTCGCCTCGGACACCGAGCTGGTCGGCACCCGGGTCGGCGACGTCGCCTGGCCGCAGGACACCGCCCTGGTGACCATCATCCGCGAGGGCCGGGTGCTGGTGCCGGGCAAGGACGACACCCTGGAGGGCGGCGACGAGCTGCTCTTCGTCGCCGCGCAGGAGCGTGAGGAGGAGCTGGAGCAGCTGCTCTCGGCCACCTCGGGCGCCCAGTAGCCCCCGGCTCACAGCGGAAGGGCCCGCACCCCTCGCAGGGTGCGGGCCCTTCGCCGTCGTCCGGACCGGCCGGGACGGAACGGGGGGCGGCTACGTCGCCGGCTCCTCCTCGTCGTCCAGCTGCGCCTTGATCGGCGGCGGCGCCTTCAGCAGGATCTGCCAGGTCACGTACATCGCCAGCAGCAGCGGCGGGATGCCGAGGGCGACCTTCAGCCAGCCCAGCAGGTTGACGTTGTGGGTGAAGTACAGCGGGAAGAGGATCACCGGCTTGAGGCCCATGATCAGCACCCACGCCCAGGTCGCCCTGGTGTAGGCGGCCAGGCGGCCCGGGTTCTCCTTGCGCCAGGTGAACATCTCACCGGTGATCGGGCCGAGCATGACCCCGATCATCGGCCAGCGCACCAGGGCGGAGGTCGCCAGGGCGACGCAGTAGCCGACGTTCCAGAGCAGGCCGGGCAGGTAGAAGTCCTCGGCCTTGCCGCTCTTCATCGAGATCCAGGCCCCGAGTGCGACGCCGAACACCCCGCTGAAGGCGTGCTGGATGGTCTGCCGCTTCGCCAGCCGGGCCACCACGAACAGGGCGCTCAGACCCAGCGCGGCCCAGGCCGAGGTACTGACCTGGTGGGTCACGTTGTAGGTGACGATGAAGACCAGGCCGGGCAGCGTCATGTCGATCATGCCGCGTACGCCGCCGAAGGCCTGGAGCACGGTGTCGGCGGCCTCCTTGGAGGCGGCCTTGCGGGCGGCCTCCGCGGCCACCGGGTCGAGGGCCAGGTCGAGCTGGGCGGCGGCCTCGCCGCCGGGCTGGTTGCTCACGCTCATTCGCTCCCGTGTCCGACCGGACGCAGCTCATAGCGGGGGTTGAACAGCACGCGGCGCCCGCGTGCGTGACTGATCCGGCCGCTGGCGACCAGCCGGCGGCCGGGCTCTATCCCGGCGATCGAGCGGCGGCCGAGCCAGACCACGTCCAGCGCCTCGGTGCCGTCGAAGAGTTCGGCCTCCAGCGCGGGCACCCCCGCCCTGGGGCGGAGCGTCACCGTGCGCAGCGTGCCCGCGACGGTGACCAGCTGACGGTCCCCGCAGCCGGCGATCGGGGTGCAGCCGGACTCCGCGGCGCTCTCCTGACGCAGTTCCTCGGCGTCCAGCTCCTCGGCCGAGGAGGTCAGCCGGCTGAGCATGCGGCGGAGCCGCCCCTGCGGCTGGCCGCTGCTGTTGTCACCACTCATGTCGGAAGGGTACCGGGTTCCGGGCCCCCGGCGGCAGGTCGTTCGCCCGCCGGGGGCGGTCCGGGTCAGCTCTCGAACCGGTATCCCATGCCCGGTTCGGTGATGAAGTGGCGCGGGTGCGAGGGGTCGCGCTCCAGCTTGCGGCGCAGCTGGGCGAGGTAGACCCGCAGGTAGTTGGTCTCGGTGCGGTAGGCCGGGCCCCACACCTCCTGGAGCAGCTGGGTCTGGCTGACCAGCCGCCCGGCGTTGCGGACCAGGACCTCCAGCAGGTGCCACTCGGTCGGGGTGAGGCGGACGTCGGCGCCGTCCCGGTTGACCTTCTTGGCCGCGAGGTCGACGGTGAAGGACTCGGTGACGACCAGCGAGTCGGCCTCCCCGGCCACCGGCTCGGCCCGCCGCACGGCGGCCCGCATCCGGGCGAGCAGCTCGTCCATGCCGAACGGCTTGGTGACGTAGTCGTCGGCGCCGGCGTCCAGTGCCTCGACCTTCTCGTCCGAGGCGTGCCGCGCCGACAGCACGATGATCGGCACCCGGGTCCAGCCGCGCAGGCCCCGGATCACCTCGACCCCGTCCATGTCGGGCAGTCCCAGGTCGAGGACGACCACGTCCGGATGGCGGGCCGCGGCCAGCTCCAGGGCGCTCGCGCCGTCATGGGCCGCGTCCACCTCGTACTTGCGGGCCTTGAGGTTGATCACCAGCGCGCGGACGATCTGCGGTTCGTCGTCCACGACGAGGACCCGGGTCATTTACGGGCTCCGCCTTTCAGGGCTGTCTGACTTACGGACTGGGAATGGCTCTACGACGTGCGTCCGGCGGGCGGCCCCGGGCGGGGCGACGGGCCCGGCCGGCGCGCCGCCGGTTCTCAGGTGATCAGCTCCTGGAGCGGATCTCCACCCTCACCACCCGGCTCCCCCGTTCCGGGCGGCCGTTCGACCACCGGCAGGCTGACCACCATGGTGAGGCCGCCGCCCGGGGTGTCCTCGGCGGTGACGGTACCGTCCATCGCCTCGACGAAGCCGCGCGCCACCGCGAGTCCGAGGCCCACCCCGGCGCCGCGCGGCGCGTCGCCGTACCGCTGGAACGGCGCGAAGATCTTCTCCTTGGCGTCCTCGGGCACGCCCGGGCCGCGGTCCACGATCCGCAGTTCGACCCGGGCCGGCTCCCCCGGCCGGCGCAGCTCGTCGGCCTTGACCAGCACCCTGACGCCGTCCGGGCTGTACTTGACGGCGTTCTCGACCAGGTTGGCCAGCGAACGCTCCAGCAGCCCGCCGTCGGCCCGGACCATCGGCAGCGTCTCCGGCACCTCCAGCCGGACGGACTCCAGCGGCACCCCGCCGAGCGCGAACGGCACCACCTCGTCCAGGTCGGTCTCCTGGATCAGCGGGGTGACCGTCCCGGTCTGCAGGCGGCTCATGTCGAGCAGGTTGTTGATCAGGTGGTCCAGCCGGTCGGCCCCGGCCTCGATGCCGGCCAGCAACTCGGCCTCGTCCTCCGGGTCCCAGTCGACGTCGGCCGAGCGCAGCGAGCTCACCGAGGCCTTGATGCCCGCCAGCGGCGTGCGCAGGTCGTGCGAGACGGCGGCCAGCAGGGCGGTCCTGATCCGGTTGCCCTCGGCCTCCCGGCGGGCCTCGGCGGCCTCCCTGGCCAGTCGGCGGCGCTCCAGCACCACGGCGGCCTGCGCGGCGAACGCCCCGAGCAGGCGCCGGTCCGCCCCGGGGAGCACCCGGCCGCGCAGCACCAGCGCCAGGCTGTCGCCGACCGGGACGTCCACGTCGGCCTCCTCGGGCCGCTCCGGCGGGCGCGGGCCCGCGGTGGCCACCGGCGCCCAGGCGGCGAGCGGGTCGGGCCGTTCCAGCAGCGCGGCGCTCTCCTGCCCGAAGGTCTCCCGGACCTGTTCCATCAGCGCGGTCAGCACCCCGTCACCGTTCGGCGCGCCCCGCAGCACCGTGCCGGCCAGCGCGCTGAGCGTCTGCGCCTCGGTCTGGCTGCGGGCGGCCTGCTGGGTGCGCCGGGCGGCGAGGTCCACGACCGAGGCCACCGATATGCCGACGATGGTGAATATCGCCACCGCCATGATGTTCTGCGGCTCGTTGATGGTGAAGGTGTGCAGCGGCGGGGTGAAGTAGTAGTTCAGCACCGAGGAGGCCACCAGCGCCGAGCCGATCGCCGGAAGCAGCCCGCCGACCAGCGCCGCGCACACCGTCAGCGACAGGAACAGCAGCATGTCGGTGGAGAGCCCCAGGCCGCCGATCGCGGTCAGCACGACCGCCAGCAGCGGCGGGCCGACCAGCCCGATCAGCCAGCCGCCGACCGTCCGGGTACGGCCCAGGTCGGTGATCCGGCGGACGGGGATCTTGCCGCGCCCGTGCCCGGCGTGCTCGTGGGTGACCATGTGGACGTCGATGTCCCCGGCCTCCCGGGTCACCGTGGTGCCGACGCCCGGCCCGTACAGGTACTGCCAGGCGGGCCGTCGGCTCGTCCCCAGCACGATCTGGGTGGCGTTCACGCCCCGCGCGAAGTCCAGCAGGCCGGCGGCCGGGTCGTCGCCCAGCACCGCGTGGAAGGAGCCGCCGAGGCTCTCCACCAGCGAGCGCTGCTCGATCAGCGTCTGCGGCGATCCGGTGCCCACCAGCCCGTCGGAGCGGGAGATGTGCACGGCGAGCAGCTCGCCGCCGGAGACCCTCGCGGCGATCCGGGCCGCCCGGCGGATCAGCGTCGCCCCCTCGGGCCCGCCGGTCAGGCCGACCACGATGCGCTCCCGGGCCTGCCAGGTGCCCTCGATGCCCTGCTCGGCCCGGTACTTCTGCAGGTACTCGTCCACCCGGTCCGCGGTCCACAGCAGCGCCAGCTCGCGCAGCGCGGTCAGGTTGCCCGGCCGGAAGTAGTTGGCGAGGGCCGCGTCGATCTTCTCCGGCGCGTACACGTTGCCGTGCGCCAGCCGTCGTCGCAACGCCTGCGGGGACATGTCCACCAGCTCGATCTGGTCCGCCCGGCGGACCACCTCGTCCGGGACGGTCTCGCGCTGGCGCACCCCGGTGATGCCCTCGACGGCGTCGCCGAGCGACTCCAGGTGCTGCACGTTGACGGTGGAGATCACGTCGATCCCGGCCGCCAGCAGCTCCTCGACGTCCTGCCAGCGCTTCTCGTTGCGGCAGCCGGGGACGTTGGTGTGGGCCAGCTCGTCCACCAGGGCCACCTGCGGGCGGCGGGCGAGGACGGCGTCCAGGTCCATCTCGGAGAACCGGGCGCCGCGGTGCAGCACCTGCTGCCGCAGCACGACCTCCAGCCCGGCGACCATGTCCGCGGTCCGCCGGCGGCCGTGGTCCTCGACGAACGCGACCACGACGTCCGTGCCACGTTCGTGCCGCCGGTGCGCCTCGGCGAGCATGGCGTACGTCTTGCCGACCCCGGGGGCTGCCCCGAGGTAGATGCGCAGCCTGCCTCGTCCCATGAGCACCATTCTTGATCCGACCCTGCCCGGACGACACCCCCGGACACGTGTTCCCCTCGCCTTCGAGACTACGGCGTGCGACGCGATTTTCCGCTGATCAGTGCGCTGATCAGGCGGTTTTAGCGGCATATTGACGGTGCCCAGCCACTCGGCGGGGGTCGCTCGGGAGGGACGACGGCAGAGACGGAAACACCCGGCCGGCCCGGTCCGGCCCGGAAACGCGAAGAACCCCCATCCGGGACCCGGATGGGGGTTCTTCAGAAGAATTGTTCGGCGGCGTCCTACTCTCCCACAGGGTCCCCCCTGCAGTA
>NZ_JBEZUT010000270.1:0-12353 GCF_040636595.1 Kitasatospora sp. NPDC036755 | reverse complement strand
GCCTGACCGAGGAGGACATCGTCCTGGAGGCGAAGTCCGGCGACGGATGGACCCCGG
Organism: Kitasatospora sp. NPDC036755; assembly: GCF_040636595.1. Taxonomy (NCBI): domain Bacteria; kingdom Bacillati; phylum Actinomycetota; class Actinomycetes; order Kitasatosporales; family Streptomycetaceae; genus Kitasatospora; species Kitasatospora sp. NPDC036755. Next base: position 12,296 of record NZ_JBEZUT010000270.1, on the reverse strand, counting down.
TCCCACTGCACGACGACTGCGGCGCCCTGACCGCGACCGCCCCGACCGGGCTGGAAGCCAAGCACTCGGGCGACTCGGCCGAGTACGTCTTCCGGATCACCACGACCAAGCCCTCACAGCACCTTCCCAACGTCCAGGTAGGCGCCCGGACCGGCGACCACCTGGCCACCCTCCAGTACATCTCCCCCCGCTGACACCCCCGCACCGACGACCCAACCGCGCACGCTCGGGGAACGCGCTGTCCGACGGCTGTCCGGCGGGTGGCGCGGGTGCGTTCCCGGGCCCGGGCGTCAGCGGGCGTGCGCGGTGAGCAGGCCGGGCAGGTCGCGCATGTCGTCGAACAGGACCCGGCCCGGGCCGGCCAGGCGGTCGGCGGAGTTGACGCCGCCGGTGTAGCCGAAGGCGGGGATGCCGGCCGCGTTCGCCGCGCTGAGGCCGTGGGGGCTGTCCTCCACCACCACGCAGCGGGCCGGGTCGGCGCCCAGCGTGCGGGCCGCGTGCAGGAACAGGTCGGGCGCGGGCTTTCCGCGCGGGACGTCCTCCGCGCCGCTGAAGATCCGCCCGGCGAACCGCTCGTACAGCCCGGTCAGGCCCAGCCCCCGCCGCAGCCAGCGATGACCGCTGTTGGAGGCCACGCACCCGGGCAGGTCGATCCGCTCCAGCGCCTCGACGATCCCGTCCACCGGGCCCAGCCGCTCGTCGGTCAGCCGGGTGTGCAGCGGCCGGTACTCCTCCCACCAGTCGGCGGGCAGCTCCCGTCCGAGCAGCTCCTCCAGCGCGGCCGTCTTCGCGCGCTGCGACAGCCCGACGAACCGCTCCACGATCTCCTGCCCGCTCATCGGCAGCCCGAGTGCCGCCATCGCCACCTTGTCCACTTCGACGCCGATCGGCTCGCTGTCGATCAGCACGCCGTCACAGTCGAAGATCACCAGTTCGATCATTCCTGCACCTTATGACCCCGGACGGGGGGCCACGGACGCGCGTTCCGGGCGAAGGTGTCCGCCACGGGTTTCGCCCACGGCGGGCGGCCGTCGGCTGCTCCCTGGTCACCGCACCGGACGCCGCGCGGTGACGCGGGTGCCGCGCGGCGGGCGCCCGCGGGTCCGGTCCCCGCGCCACCGGCATGAACGCCCGGCCCTCGGGGCACACGGCGGGCGTCTCGGAAAGGCCGGGTCGAACGAGAGGAAGAAGACCATGACGATCCTGTGGGCCCTGGTCGCGGGCCTGGTGGTGGGCCTGCTGGCGAAGCTCGTGCTGCCGGGCCGTCAGCCCGTTCCACTGTGGCTGACCGTCCTCGTCGGAGCGGTCGGGGCGGTGCTCGGCAACGCCGCGGCCTCCTACTTCGGTGTGCGGCACACCGGCGGAATCGACTGGATCCGGCACCTGCTGCAGGTCGGCGTGGCGGCCGTCCTGATCGCCGTGGTGTCGCCCGCCTACGCGGCACGGAACCGCTGAACCACCGCCCGGGCCCTCGGGGCCCGCGGACGGTCACATGGGCCCGGCCGCACCGCCTCCGCGCGGCGGTGCGACCGGGCCCACGACCCGTGGCGGCGCGGACAGCGCCAGACGGCCGAGGCCGGCCGCGTCTCGGGTCAGGCGCGCAGGACGACCTCGATCAGTGACAGCCACGGACGTCCGCTACGTCCTCCGACCACGCGGTGGATCCGGACGGCAACCGCATCCCGCCGCGCGAGCGCGGCAGGACGGGCCGAGGCGACGGCTGACCGCCCGTCGGGCCGGCGGGGTGAGCGCCGCACCGGCGGTCGCGGGTCCGGGCGAAGGGCGCCCGTCAGGCGCCCGGTAAGCAAACGGTAAGGCGCCCCTCCGTAGCGTCCGGTGGTAGGGCCGGGGGCAGGTGCACCGTCCTTCGGCTCGTCCGCGGTTGTTCCCGACTTCCCTCGCTGCGAGAGGAATTGATCAACTCATGCGACTGACAGGACGATGGCTGGGCGGACCGCGCTGGCGGTCCTGCTGGCCACGGGCGGACTGGGCGGCGGCGGTCAGGCATTCGCCGGAACGCCCGTCTGCGATCCTTCCCGGCTGACGGCCTACACGTCGGGGGGCCTGTGGTGGGGGCAGTACCAGGACGGGATCTCGGTGAACGCCTCGTCCAGCGCCACACTGCACACCAGGGCGGCTCTCTCCCGCACCGTGGAGACCAGCGTCACCGTGAGCGGCGAGTTCACCGCGAGTATCGACACCCTCATCGCCGAAAGCTCCGTCAAGGTCGGTCTCAGCCTCAGCGGCAAGACCTCGTGGACCACCTCCCACGAGATCCAGCTCGACGTGCCGCCCAAGAGCACGGTGTTCTGGCGCTCCGGTGCCGTCCAGGCGACAGTCAACGTCACTGAGACCTACGTGCGTTCGAACTGTTCCACCAGGGTCACCACCGGCTCGTTCAGCGCCGGCAAGCTCGTGGACGTCGTGGTGGACAAGCCCAGTCCGGAGTACGACATCCTGCGCAGGGGCGGGGTACTGGAGAACCTGATCGGTGGTGGCGGCAGCAGCGGCGGCCGGCCGCCGCACCACCCGAGGCGGCCGGACCAGGGCACCCCGGGGCGGTCCTCCCAGAAGCCGACCGAACCCCAGCCGATCACGTCGGTCGTCGGGCTGCCGGACAACACGCAGCTCATCGCCACGGACACGGGGCGCGTCTACAAGATGGTCGGCGGCGCGCCGGTCTGGCAGGCGACCTGCGACGACGGGATCTGCCAGCCGGCATCACGGCCGACCACGCAGGCCGTCATCGACGCCGGACCGGCGACCCCGCGCGACGGCTCCTCCGCCGTCGACCAGCGCGGCAACGTCTACCTGTTCGTCGGCGGCGCGCCGCTCCACCAGGACACCTGCGCGGCCCCGCTCAGCTGCGGGAACCCCGTCAAGGTCTCGAACTGGTCGATCGACGCCCGGGACCACATGAACGACCAGCCCGCCGACGGACACCTCGTCCAGGGCTGGGACGGCGGCACGGGGCTGCCCGTCGCGGAGACCGTCGGCGGCGCGATCGTGCCGTTCAACAACCCGCAGGACGTCATCGACGCCGGCTACGGGCAGGACTGGGCCACCAAGGTCAAGGTCATCCCCTCCCGCGCGTTCAGCCTGATCCCCGAGCACCAGCCCACCACCCGCGGCCCGCTCCACGGGCAGCTCACCCGGTACTCGGGGCCGGGCCGCCACCTCGCCACCACCGCCCTGCCCCCGGACGGCTACCGCGTCGAAGGCCCGCTCGGGCAGCTGCTGCTCGCCCGGCAGCCGGGCACGCACCCGCTGTACGACTGCTGGTACGGCGGAGGGCAGTTCACCTCCCTCGACGCGAAGTGCGAGGGCCAGCACGTCGACGGGCTGCTCGGCTGGCTGTACGACAACCCACCGGCCGGGGAGCGGAGCATGGCCGTCTACCGGTGCCAAGTACCCGTCGTGGGCGACCACTTCGACAGCACCGACCCGAACTGCGAGGGGAAGCAGGTCGAAGGGCTCCAGGGGTACACGCTCGCCTACGCCGACCTCGCCCGGTACGTGAGCAACAGCGGCGTCGGGCACGTCGTGACGGCCTTCGGCCCGCCCGACGGGTACCGCCTGGAGGCCACGCTCGGGCTGGTGAACCTCAACGAGCCCGCGGGCACGGTGAGCCTGTACGACTGCCGGGCCGGCGACACCGACTACTTCAGCTCCCTCAAACCCGACTGCGAGGGCAAGACCCGCCTGGGCGGCAGCGGATCCCTCTGGCCCTCCCCGCCGGACGGCATCCCCAGCGTCGCGGTCTACCGCTGCCGCGTCCTGAACGACGGCGGACACCTCGACAGCACCGACCCCGCCTGCGAGGGCCAGGAGAAGGAGGGCCTGCTCGGCTACGCCCGGGCGCCGCTGTACAGCGGCGGCACCGGCAAGGCCGACCTGGTGTCCGCGGACGCCAACGGCGACCTGCGGCAGTTCGGGAACATCGACGCGCTCGCGTTCAACTGGGCGCCCGCGCAGGTGGTGAAGAACGTCCAGACCGACCCGGCCCGGGTCTTCTTCGCCGACCTGACCGGCAGCGGCCGCAAGGACCTGATCGTCGACAACCCCGACGGGACACTCACCGCCTGGCCGAACACCGGCTCCGGCTACGGCACGCCCCGCACGATCGGCACCGGCTGGACCGACCCGGCCCGCGTCAAGTTCGCGGACCTCACCGGTGACGGCAAGGCCGACCTGATCTCCGTCGACGCCAACGGCGACCTGCGGGCCTTCCGCAACATCGACGGCATCGACTTCGACTGGGCCGACGCCACCGTCTTCGGAGGCGGCTTCCCCGACCCCGCCCGCATCCTGTTCGCCGACCTGAACGGCGACGGCAAGGCGGAAGCCGTCAAGATCAACCAGAACGGGACACTCACCGCCTGGCCCAACCACGGCGTCCTCGACGACGGCGGCTGGGGCACCCCCCGCGAGATCGGCTCCGGCTGGAACGACCCGGCCCGCATCCGCCTCGCCGACCTCAACGGCGACGGCAGGGCCGAGCTCGTCTCCAGCGAGACCAACGGCGACCTGCGGGCCTTCCGCAACATCGACGGCGTCAACGCGAACTGGGCCGGCGCCGTGACGATCGGCAACGGCTGGACCGACCCCGCGCGCGTCAAGTTCGCCTGACCGACACCCACCACAGGACGGCCGCAGCCGTCCGGAAACCCCGCGCACCCGGCGCGGTCGTGCGGCCCCGGCACCCTCCGGTCCGCACGACCGCGCCCGCGCGCGTCCCTCATGACGTTCTCGTCATCCGGGAACGGGGCGGGAGCCGTCGGCGGGTGAGAGCCCCGTGGACGCGACAGGCCGGCGCGGTGGCGGAAGCCGGACGCGGGACTACGTGCCGTCGGAGGCGTGCCCCTCGGGGCTGCCGTCCGGGGCGGTGGGGCGGCGGCCCGTGGGCGGGGGGTTCCTGCCCGGGGTGACCAGGCCCGTCTCGTAGGCGATGACGACCATCTGGGCCCGGTCGTGGGCCTGGAGCTTGGCCAGCAGCCGCCGGATGTGTGTCTTGACGGTCGAGACGCTCAGCCCCAGGTGCCCGGCGATCGCGGGGTTGGGCAGTCCGCGGGCCACCAGGCGGAGGACTTCCCGTTCGCGCGGGGTCACGCCCGCCAGTTCCCGGACGAGCCGCGGGTGCGGCTCGTGGCGGGCGGCGAACTCGCGGATCAGGCGGCGGGTGACCGCGGGCGCGAGCAGGGCGTCACCGGAGGCGACCACCCGCAGGGCCGTCAGCAGGTCGGCGGGGAGGATGTCCTTCAGGAGGAATCCGCTGGCTCCGCCGCGCAGTGCCGCGTACACGTACTCGTCCAGGTCGAACGTGGTGAGGACCAGCACGCGGGTGCCGACGGCGTCCGGGTCCGCGCAGATGCGCCGGGTGGCCTCCAGGCCGTCCGTGCCCGGCATCCGGATGTCCATCAGGACGACGTCGGGCCGCAGCCGCAGGGCGAGTTCGACGGCCTGCTCGCCGCTGACGGCCTCGCCCGCGACGGTGAAGTCCGGCGCGCTCTCGATGAGCAGGCGGAAGCCCGCCCGCAGCAGCGCCTGGTCGTCGGCGATGAGAACCCGGACCGGCCGGTTCACCGCGCCGCCCCCGGTCCGCAGGGCAGTCGCGCGTGCACCCGGAACCCGCCCGTCGCCAGGGGGCCGGCGGAGAGGGTCCCGCCGCACATGGCCGCCCGTTCCCGCATCCCGACGAGTCCGTGCCCGCCGCCGGGACGCCGGGCCGGGAGCCGGGACGGGGGCCGGGACGGCGCGTCGTTGACGACCTCGATCTCGACCGCCCCGGGACCCGTGCGGGACAGGTGCACCCGGCAGTCCGCCGATCCCGCGTGCCTGACGGCGTTGGTGAGGGCCTCCTGGACGATCCGGTAGACCGCCAGTTCCACCCCCGGGGGCAGCGGTGGCCCCGGGTCGACGGACAGCTCCACGCGCGGGCCCGCGCCGTCCGCGAGCGCGGGCAGGTCCGCCAGGCCGGGAGCGGCCCCCGACTCGGCTCCGTCACCGGGCGATCGCAGGACGCCGAGCATGCGGCGCATCTCGGTGAGCGCCGTGCGGCCCGCCGTCCCGACCAGCGCGAGGGTGTGCTCGGCCTCCCGCGGGTTGGTGGAGGCCACCGCACGGGCCACCTCAGCCCGGACCGCGATGACCGTCAGATGATGGGCCACCACGTCGTGGAGCTCGCGGGCGATCCGCAGGCGCTCCTCCGTCACGGCCTGCCGGGCGGCGAGTTCCGCGTACGACCGCTGCTCCCTGAGCGCGGTGCCCACCAGCCAGGGCAGGGTCATCATCAACGACGCGAAGACGGCGCCCCCCGCGGCCCCGGAGGCCGGGAGCGGTCGCGGCACGAGGACCGTGGCCGCCGCGACGGCGACCAGCGAGCAGCCGAGCGCCGTCGCGGAGCGGCGCCGCGGTTCGCGCGCCGCCACCGTGTACAGGACGGCCCCGACGGGGACCCAGGACTCCTCCCACCCGGTGGACGCCAGGGCGAGGACCGCCCCGGCCAGGACCGCGTACAGGACCCGGACGGGCCGCCAGCGCCGCACCGCGACCGGCAGCCAGACCACCGCCGCCACCGCTCCCGCGCCCCAGCCGGCGCGGTGCGCCTCGCTCGCGCCGAACGCCAGGGCGAGGAGCACGGCCGCGACCGTGTCCACGCCGTGCCACTGACCGTCCCGCAGACGTCCGGCCACCAGCGGCCGTGACTGCCCATCACCCATGCCGGCCACGCTATCCAAGCCGGGCCCGGGGCCTGTCAGCCCGGAGGACGTCATCTCACGGGCCGAGTCATCCGCGCGGCCGATGCCCGCCGTACCCTCCTGGGCCGACACCGGGTTCCTCCCCGGGGGCGAAGCCGCCGGACCCGCCGGACGGAACAGTGGAACGCATGAACCGGAGAACACTGCTTGCCTCGTACGCCGGGCTGGCCGCCACCCTGGCCCTGGGTCCGCTCGCGCCGCCGGCCGTCGCGCGCCCGGGACAGGAGGAACCCGTGCGGTTCCGGCTGCCCGCCCCGAACGGGCCGTACCCGGTGGGCACGGTCGCGCTGCACCTGGCCGACACCACGCGGCCGGACCCCTGGGTGCCCTCCCGCCCCTGCCGTGAGCTGATGATCAGCATTTGGTACCCCGCCCGCGCCGGCGCGGCCCGCCCCACCGTTCCCTGGATGCCTCCGGCCGCGGCCGACCGGTACCTGGACCTCCTCGGCCTGCCTCCCGGCCGGGTGGAACTGGGAGGCACCCACGGCCACGAGGGCGCGCCCGTCGGCGGCCCACCGGGCCCCCTGCCGGTCGTGCTCCACTCTCCCGGCGCCGCCGCGTCACGGTCGTTCGGCACCGGCGTCGTGGAGGACCTCGCCAGTCACGGCTTCCTGGTGGTCACCGTCGACCACACCTACGACGCGGCGGTGGTCGCCTTCCCCGGTGGACGCGTCGAGACCAATCCGCTGGGCGGGGTCAACGACTACGCCAAGGCCCTCGCGGTCCGTACCGCCGACATCCGCTTCGTCCTGGACCGGCTCGCCGTCCTCCGCTCGGGCGGCCACCCCGGCGTCTGCCGCACCCCGCTGCCCACCGGCCTGCGCGGGGCGCTCGACCTGCGGCGCGTCGGGATGTTCGGCCACTCCCTGGGCGGCGCCACCACCTCCGCGACGATGCTCACCGACGAACGGATCACGGTGGGAGCGAGCCTGGACGGGGGCGCGGCGGGCCCGGTGGTGGACGCCGGGCTCGACCGTCCGTTCCTGGTCGTGGACACCCCGGGCAAGGGCGGCATGGAGAACAACCCCGCCCTGCGCGCGTTCTGGTCGCATCTGCGCGGCTGGCGCCTGCGTCTGACCGTCCGGGGAGCCGCGCACCAGTCGTTCGGCGACGACGTGCTGATCCTGCCGCTGATCGCCCCGCTCCTGGGCATGTCACCGACCGACCTGGAGTACGAGGTCGGGACGATTCCCGGGCACCGGGCACAGGCGTTCCAACGCGCCTACCCGCGCGCCTTCTTCGACCTCCACCTCCGCGACCGGGGGCGGCTGCTCGACGGCCCCTCCCCCGACTTCCCCGAGGTCGACTACGCCCGGTGAACGCCGTGGCGCCGACAGCCGGACCGTTCCCGCGTCCACGAGAACCGACGGCACCGCGCGGACCCCGTGGAGCCGTGGGTTCGGGCGGGTCATCCGCCGGTGGGCGGGGCGCCGAAGGTTCGCCGGTAGGCCTGCGGCGTCGTGCCGAGGCGCCGGGCGAAGTGGTGGCGGAGGGTGTCGACGCTGCCGAAGCCCGTGCGGTGGGCGACGACGGTGACCGGCTCGTCCGTGGTCTCCAGGTGGTGCTGGGCGAGCAGGACGCGCTGTCCGGTGAGCCATTGCAGCGGGGTGGTCCCGGTCTCCTGCCGGAAGCGTCGGGCGAAGGTCCGCGGCGAGAGGTGGGCGTGGCGGGCCATCGCGTCGACGGTCAGGTCCTGGTCGAGGTTGGCTTCGATCCAGGCCAGGACGGGGGCGAGGGAACCGGACCCGCCGCGGGGAAGGGGGCGTTCGCGGTACTGGCGCTGGCCTCCGTCGCGGTGCGGGGGCGCGACCATCCGGCGAGCGATCGCGTTGGCGACGGCGCTGCCGTGCTCCTTGCGGATCAGGTGGAGGCAGGTGTCGACGCCGGCGGCGGTGCCGGCGCCGGTGATGACCGGGTCCTCGTCGACGTAGAGCACGTCCGACTCGACCCGGGCCCGCGGGTGACGGCGTGCGAGTTCGTCGGTGTACCGCCAGTGGGTGGTGCAGCGCCGCCCGTCCAGCAGCCCGGCCTCGCCGAGCAGGAAGGCCCCGGTGCAGATGCTCAGGACGCGGGCGCCTCGCTCGACGGCGGCCCGCAGTTCCTCGGCCAGGCGGTCCGGCTGCCGCACGCGCGGGTCGTAGGCCGGGACGCAGATGAGGTCCGCCGAGGCCAGCCGCTCCAGGCCGTGCCGGCTCCGCACCTCGAAGCCGTGCCGCGTCGGCACGGCGTCGCCGGTTCCTGGGACGAGAGCGAAGTCGTAGACGGGGAGCGCGTCGTCGCCGCGGTCGATGCCGAAGACCTCGCAGAACACGCCCAGCTCGAAGGCGTGGGCGCCTTGGAGCGCCAGGACGGCGACATCGCGAAGCACCGGCTCCCGATCCCCTCTCACGACGGCGGCAGGAATTGCAGCCTATCCGTCGTTTCTGCCACTCCCCGCGGGTGCCCCGCCCTGGAAGGCTCGCAGGCGCTTCCCCCGTCACGCGAACAGCTAGGCACCCGGATGACCACGCACACGCACACCGGCACCACCGATCTCCCGTCACGGACGGCCCAGGTCCTGCGCGCACTGGCGCTCGACGAGGAGCTGAAGTGGCGCATCCCCGGCGACCCCGTACTGGGCCCCCTGGCCCGCAAGGTCGCCCGCCGGTACGTGGCCGGCGAAACCCTCCCCGACGCCCTGGACCGCGCGCGGCAGGTCCTGGCCGCCGGCCACCGCGTGAACGTCGAGTACATGGGCGAGAGCTGCCGCGACCCGCAGCGCGCCATCGAGGAGACCGACACGTTCCTCGCCGCCGCCCGGCTCCTGCCGCCCGGGTGCTCGATCTCCCTCGACCTGTCCCACATCGGCCTCGCCGTCGACGCGGAGCTCGCCCTGGCCAACGCCACCCGCATCGCCCACGCCACCGCCGCCACCGGGCGGGAGATGATGATCTCGGCCGAGGGCTCCGACCGCACCGACGCGGTGCTGGCCCTGCACCACGCGCTGTGCGAACGCTTCGACCACGTGGGCATCACCGTCCAGGCGCGCCTGCACCGCACCGCGGACGATCTGCCGGAACTGCTCGCCCGCCCCGGCCGCATCCGCCTGGTCAAGGGCGCCTTCCTCGAACCCGAAGCCATCGCCCACCGGCGGGAAGCCCCGGCCCTGACCGCCGCCTACCTGACGTACGCGGAGCGGCTGGCCGACTCGGGCCACCCGTGCTCCTTCGCCACCCACGACTGGGGCCTGATCGACCGCATCGACCACCACCTCGGGGGGAAGGACCGGGACCACGCCCCCTGGGAGTTCGAAACCCTCCTCGGCCTCGGGCCCGACCGGCTCGACGCCATGGCCGAGCGTGGCCACCCGACCCGCGAGTACGTCGTCTTCGGCACGGAATGGTGGCTCTACGTCTGCAACCGACTCGCCGAGGACCCCCAGCGCCTGCTCCAGGCCCTCGTCGACGCGGCCGCGTGAACCAGGGCCGGAGCGGACGGCGGCGGCGCCGTGACGACGGTGCGCACCACCGTGCCCCAGGACCCGCTGGTCGGTGATCGGCGCGGCGCTTCCCCTCCGCGCGGGGAGCTGACGCGCCGACCACGCCCGGCGCCGCCGACAACGAGGCCACCCGTGCACGCCGGACCCGCGCGACCAGGACCAGTGGGGGCGCCGACGCTTCGCCCGGTGCCGCCCTGACGGCGTGTCAGTTTCCCGCGCCCCGTGCCGACCTGCTCCCGCCCGCGCGCACGACGCGCCCCGGCACCACCTAGAAAACTGGGATGGCGACCGTCCCGCCCCGGGAGGGAGGATGACCGTGCGCACAAGGAATGACATGCATGAATCACCCATGCGTTCGCATCCGATTCGACCGGAGGAGCACCCCCATGGCTTCGCGCAACCGACGCGCCGCCTTCGCCTCAGGCCTCGCCGCACTGTTCGCGGTCGCCGGCCTCGGACTCGGCGCCGCCCCCGCCCAGGCCGACCCGCCGCCGACCCCCGCCTGCAACCCGGACGGCAACCGCAACTGGGAGGACGTCGTCTCGGTGCGGCTCGAACCGACCGTCACCGAGTTCGCGGCGGTCAACGTCACCCCCGGGACCACCGGCGAGTACCCCACGACGCTTACCGAGACCGCCGTCGTGAACACGATGGTCAACGGCAGCACGGAGGTGACCGCCGACTACAAGGCACTCTTCGCCAATGTCGGCGCCAAGGTCGGCTTCGCGGTGGCCGACACCAAGACGAGCACTCATATCGCGCCCCTCACCGAGCCCGTGACCTTCAGCATCCCCGGCTACTACGGCCGCTACCGGGGCTTCCACAAGGTGACCGGCGAATGGGCCCGGTACATCTGCGCCCGCTCCGGCCCGGGCACCGGCCTCTGGATCAAATCCACCATCGGCGGCACCTTCACCACCTTCGGCAACGTCGAAAAGGGCACCGTCTCCTGCGCCTCGCCCGAGCCGGCCGGCACCCTGCGGGCGGCCGCCCGACTGAAGCTCAGCTGCTGACCATCCGCCGTTCGCTGCCCACCCCTTCGACAGTGAAAGCGAGTTCACCATGTCATTTCAGCACCGGTCCCGCCACGGCGCCCGACGCCGGGTGACCGCGCTCGGCACCGTCGCCGCCGCCGTCCTGTTCGCTGCCGTCCCGGCGGCTGTCGCGGCACCCGCCCCGGCCACGGCCGCCCTCACCACCACGTGGGGCGAATTCACCTGCGACGGCGGCCCCTACCTCATCAAGGCCCCCACCACCGACCCCGAGACCTTCCTGACCGTCGCCCTGTCGCCCGGGAACCACGGCTCGGTCATCCAGTACTTCGGGGGCAAGGAGTCCAACCAGCAGTGGATCTACTGCCACAAGCCCGGGCCCAACAACACCGAAACGGTGGTCTTCCAGGACAACTGGCGTCACTGGTGCCTCGCCGTCGACGGCAACTCCATGAGCTCCGGGGCCTGGATCATCACCACCGGCTGCTTCAGCGACCACATCCCCACCGAGCAGCAGTTCGTGAAGGAGAACGTGCCCGGCACCGGCCTGATCACCCTCAAGGGGCAGCACTCCGGCAAGTGGGTGGCGGCCACCGGCGGCGGGAACGGCAACCAGATCGTCCAGAGCGACTACCCGGACCTCTACAGGCTCCAGGCCGTCTGACCCCGGGCCTCCGTCCCGCTTCGGCTGGACGGCACAGCACCCCCGGCCGGCGGCCGTCACTTGCTCGGCCAGCGGCCGCCGACGGGGTGCCGCCGATGTCCGGGATCGCAGCCGCCAAGGCCGGTGCCGGGGGGGCGGTGGCCCTTCCGTCGCGTCGCACGGTCAGGAGCGCGACGCGGCGGGCGCCGGCCCGTGCGAGGAGCAGTGCAGGCACTGGCGGGGCAGCCGTGCCGTGCGGGGACGGTCGGTGGCTTTGTTCACGGGTTCGGGAGGCACCCCGAACCACGGGCGGGTGATGTTCACGAGCTTTGACGTCAGTGAGGTACTCGTCAGGGCAGCATCGAGGTACTCCTGGCGAAATCCCTGCTCTGCTGACTGACCGTCACCGCGGACGAGGTCGCCCC
>NZ_JBEZUT010000269.1:0-12364 GCF_040636595.1 Kitasatospora sp. NPDC036755 | reverse complement strand
CGGCCGGCCGGGCGGCGGAGCCCTCGGCAGCGAGACCTAGGCAGGTGAGTGCTTCGATCACGAGGTCCTCAAGCGCCCGATGCCCGGTGGGGTGGCCCAGGTCGCCGCCACCGGGGTCAGCCCCGGCAGCCGGGTGCTCCAGGCCTCCTCGCTGAGCTTCGACGTCTCGGTCTCCGACCTGTGCGTGGCGCTCACCACCGGCGCCGCGCTCGTCCTGCCCCGCGAGCAGAGCCAGCTGGTCGGCGAGCCGCTGGCCGCCCTGATCGACCGGTTCGGCGTCACCCACGCCGACGTCGCCACCGCGATGATCTCCACCCTGCCCGACCTGCCGATGCCCTCGCTTCGCACCCTGATCGGTGGCGGCGAGGCGGTCTCCCGCGAGCTGGCCGCCCGCTGCGGCCGCGGCAGGCTGATGCTCAACAGCTACGGGCCGACCGAGGCCACCGTCATCGTCTCCATGAGCGAGCCGCTGACCGGTGAGGAGCAGCCCCCGATCGGCCGGCCCTGCCGGGACGTGCGCATCCACGTGCTGGACGAGCGGCTGCGCCCGGTCGAACCGGGCACCGTGGGCGAGCTGTACCTGGCCGGCCCGCACCTGGCCCGCGGCTACCTGAACCGCCCCGGCCTGACCGCCGAGCGCTTCGTGGCCGACCCGTACGGCGAGCCCGGCGACCGCATGTACCGCACCGGCGACCTCGGCAGCTACCGCCCTGACGGCCAGCTGGACTTCCTCGGCCGGGCCGACGACCAGGTGAAGATCCGCGGCTTCCGGGTGGAGCTCGGCGAGATCGAGCAGACCCTCTCCGCCCACCCCGGGGTGCGCCAGGCCGTGGTGCTGGTCCGCGAGGACCGCCCGGGCGAGCGCCGTCTGGTCGGCTACACCGTCGGCACCGCCGACCCGGCCGAGCTGCGGGCGTACTGCGCCGAGCGGCTGCCCGACCACATGGTGCCCACCGTCGTGGTGCTCGACCGGCTGCCGCTCACGCCCAACGGCAAGGTCGACAAGCGCGCCCTGCCCGCGCCGGTGTTCGGCGCCGGCGAGGAGGACGGCCGCGCCCCCGCCGGCGAGCTGGAGCACACCCTGGTCCGGCTGTTCGGCGAGGTGCTGGGGCTGCCCCGGGTGGGCGTCACCGACTCCTTCTTCGAGCTCGGCGGGGACTCCATCGTCGCCATCCAGCTGGTCTCCAGAGCCCGGCACGCGGGCCTCCAGCTCACCCCGCGCGAGGTGTTCCTCGCCCCGACCGTCGAGGCGCTGGCGCGGATCGCCCGTCCGCTGGAGGGGCCCGTCGTGGTCGAGCCCGCCGGGGCCGGCCTCGGCGAGGTGCCGGCGACGCCCATCGTGCACTGGCTGGCCGCCCAGCACGGCGAGGTCGAGAGCTTCTACCAGTCCACCGTGCTCACCCTGCCGGCCGGCACCGCCCGGGAGCACCTGGCCACCGCCGTCCAGGCCCTGCTCGACCACCACGACCTGTTCCGCGCCCGTACCTCCCCGCTCGCCGAGCGCCCCTGGACGCTGCACGTGCCCGAGCCCGGCGCCGTCGCCGCCGCCGAGGTGCTGAGCCGGGTCGAGGGCCCGGCCACCGCCGGGGCGCTGCGCTCCGCGACCGGGGCCGCCCGGGAGCGGCTGTCGCCCGAGGACGGCCGGATGGTCCGGGCGGTGCACTTCGACAGCGGCCCCGAACTGCCCTCCCAGCTGCTGCTGGTGATCCACCACCTGGTGGTGGACGGCGTCACCTGGCGCATCGTCGAGGAGGACCTGCTCGGCGCGCTCGCCGCGCTCCGCGAGGGCCGCGCCGTCGAGCTCGCGCCGGTGCCCACCTCCTTCCGCCGCTGGGCCCAGCGGCTCGGCGCCGAGGCGCGGACCGACCGCCGGGCCGCCGAACTCCCGCTCTGGCAGGCCGCCCTGGCCACCCCGGACCCGCTGCTCGGCGACCGCCCGCTGGACCCGGCCCTGGACACCTACGCCACCGAGGGACAGCTGCGGCTCGTGCTGCCCGCCGCGACCACCCGGGCGCTGCTCACCAAGGTCACCGCCGCCTACCACGCCCAGGTCAACGACGTGCTGCTGACCGGTCTCGCGCTGGCCCTCGGCCACTGGCGGGGCCGGGAGACCACCGGGCCCGACGGCGCCGTGCTGGTCACCGTCGAGGGCCACGGCCGCGAGGAGGTCGTCGAGGGCGTCGACCTGCACCGCACCGCCGGCTGGTTCACCTCCGTCTACCCCGTCCGGCTCGCCCCCGGGGCTCTGGACTGGTCCGAGGTCACCGCGGCCGGCCCCGGACTCGGCCGCGCCCTGGGCCGGGTGAAGGAGCAGCTGCGCGCCGTCCCGGACAACGGCATCGGCTTCGGCCTGCTGCGCCACCTCAACCCGGACACCGCCGCCGTCCTCGCCGGCCACGCCGACCCGCAGATCGAGTTCAACTACCTGGGCCGCTTCGCGCCCGAGGGCGTCACCGCCGAGGACGTGCTGGCCGGCACCGAGGCGATGTCCGAGGGCGCCGCGCACGGCCTGGCGCTCGGCCGGGTGCTCGGCCTGGACGCCACCACCGTGGACACCCCGCAGGGCCCGCTGCTGGTCGCCCAGTGGTCGTACGCCGGCGGGCTGCTCTCCGAGGAGCGGGTGCGCGCCTTCGCCGAGGCCTGGTTCGCCGCGCTGACCGCGCTCGCCGAGCACGCCGAACGGCCGGACGCCGGCGGGCACACCCCCTCCGACTTCCCGCTGGTCGCGCTCACCCAGGAGGAGCTGGACGGGCTCGCCGCCCACCACGCCCCGGCCCGCCTGGCGGACGTCTGGCCCACCTCGCCGCTCCAGCAGGGCATGGCCTTCCACTCGGCGTACGACGCCGAGGGCGCGGACGTCTACACCTCGGTCGTGACCTTCGACCTCACCGGCCCGGTGGACGCCGCGCGACTGCGCGCCGCCGCCGAGGCGCTGCTGACCCGCCAGCCGAACCTGAAGGCCGCGTTCCACCAGCGGCACGACGGGCCGCCGGTGCAGGTCGTCCCCGACGGCGTCGAGCTGCCCTTCACCGTCCTCGACCTGAGCGCCCACGCCGACCCGTCCGCGGAGGCCGCCCGGATCGCCGCCGCCGAGTACGGCCGCCGCTTCGACCTCGACCGCCCGCCGCTGCTGCGCTACACCCTGCTCACGCTCGCGCCCGGGCGCCACCAGCTGATCGCCTCCGCGCACCACATCCTGCTGGACGGCTGGTCCACCCCGCTGTTCGCCGAGGAGCTGTGGGGCCTGTACTTCGAGCAGCCGCTCGCCCCGGCGGCCCCGTACCGCGAGTACCTGCGCTGGATCACCCGGCGCGACGGCGCGGCCGCCCGCGCCGCCTGGGCCCAGGCCCTGGCCGGCGCCGACGAGCCCACCCTGCTCGCCCCCGGCCGGTCGGCGGCCACCCCGCAGCTGCCGCTGCGCCTGCACACCGGGCTCACCCCGGAGACCACCGAGGCCCTCGCCCGCACCGCCCGCCGCTACGGCGTCACCCTCAACACCCTGGTCCAGGCGGCCTGGGGCGTGCTGCTGGCCCGGCTCACCGGGCGCGAGGACGTGCTGTTCGGCACCACCGTCTCCGGCCGGCCGCACGACCTGCCGGGCGTGGAGCGGATGATGGGCCTGCTCATCAACACCGTGCCGGTGCGGGTCCGCCTGGACCAGGCGGAGAGCTGGGGCCAGCTGCTGCTGCGGCTGCAGCACGAGCAGTCCGCGCTGCTGGACCACCAGCACCTCAGCCTCACCGAGATCCAGCAACTCGCGGGCGTGGGGAGCCTGTTCGACACCGTCACGGTGTACGGCAACTACCCGGACCCGTCCGCGCTGGACGACGCTGACCCGAGCGGCGCCACCCGCGTCACCCTGGTCGAGGACGTCGACAGCGCCCACTACCCGCTGGTGCTGGCCCTCACCCCGGGCGACGGCCTCCAGCTGCGCCTCGACCACCAGCCGGACGCCTTCACCGCGGAGCAGGCCCGCGCCCTGCTGGACCGCTTCCTCGCCCTGCTCGACCGGATCGTCGCCGACCCGGCCGAACTCGTCGGCACCGTCGAGGTGTTGACCGCGGACGAGCGCGCCGAGCTGGTCACCCGGTGGAGCGGCACCACCACCCCGCTGCCGGAGGGCTCGCTGCCCGAGCTGTTCGAGGCCCGCGCGGCCGCGACCCCGGACGCGATCGCGCTCACCGCCGAGGACGCCGAGCTCACCTACGCCCAGCTCAACGCCCGGGCCAACGGCCTGGCGCTGCGGCTGGTCGAGGCCGGGGTCGTACGGGAGACGCCGGTCGCGCTGATGATCGACCGCTCGGCCGCCCAGGTGGTCGCGATCCTCGCCGTCCTCAAGGCCGGCGGCCTCTACGTGCCGCTGGACGACGCCCAGCCGGCCGACCGGCTGCGCACCGTCCTCGCGGACGCCGGGGCCGCCCTGGTGCTGGCCGACGCCGCGCACCGCGAACACCCCGCGCTGGCCGGGCTGACGGTCCTCGCCCCGGACGCCGAGGAGCACCCCGGGAACCTCGGACTGCCGCAGCACGCCGACCAGTTGGTGTACGTGATGCACACCTCCGGCTCGACCGGCGTGCCCAAGGGCATCGCCGTCACCCACCGCGGCGTGGTGGACCTCGCGCTCGGCGGGCAGTTCACCGGCGGCGGTCACGAGCGGCTGCCGGTGCACGCGCCCTCCGCCTTCGACGCCTCCACCTACGAGATCTGGACCCCGCTGCTCTCCGGCGGCCAGCTGGTGATCGCCCCGGCCGGCCGGCTCGGCATCGCCGAGCTGGCGGCGGTGATCGGCCACGAGCGCACCACCTCCGCCTGGATCAGCGTCGGCCTGTTCAACGTGCTGGCCGCCGAGGCCCCGGAGACCTTCGCCGGGCTGCACGAGGTGTGGACGGGCGGGGACATCGCCTCGCCGGCCGCCATGCGCCGGGTGCTGGACAGCTGCCCCGGGCTGCGGCTGGTCAACGTCTACGGGCCGACCGAGACGACCACCTTCGCCACGCACTTCCCGATGACCTCGGCCGCCGAGGTGCCGGCCGTCGTGCCGATCGGCCGGCCGCTGCCCAACAACCGGCTGTACGTGCTGGACGCCGGACTGCGCCCGGTGCCGGTCGGCGTGGCCGGCGAGCTGTACATCGGCGGCAACGGCCTGGCCCGCGGTTACGTCCGCCGCCCGGGGCTGACCTCCGAGCGCTTCGTGGCCTGCCCGTTCGGCGAGCCCGGCGGCCGGATGTACCGCACCGGCGACGTGGTGCGCTGGACGCCCGCGGGCGAACTGGAGTTCGTCGGCCGAGCGGACGACCAGGTCAAGCTGCGCGGCTTCCGGATCGAACTCGGCGAGGTGGAGGCGGCGTTCACCGCCCACCCGGCAGTCGGCCAGGTCTGCGCGGCGGTCCGCCAAGACCAGCCCGGCGACAAGCGCCTGGTCGCGTACGTCACCGGCGAGGTCCGGGCCGAGGAGCTGCGCGACTTCGTCACCGACCGGCTGCCCGGCTACATGCTGCCGGCCGCGATCGTCGTCCTCGACGAACTGCCGGTGAACCCCAACGGCAAGGTGGACCGCAAGGCCCTGCCCGCCCCCGACTACAGCGGCGCCGACGGCGGGCGCGCGCCGCGCACCGCCGCCGAGCAGGCCCTGTGCGGGCTGTTCGCCGAGGTCCTCGGGCTGGCCCGGATCAGCATCGACGACAACTTCTTCGACCGCGGCGGCCACTCCCTGCTGGCCACCAAGCTGATCAGCCGGATCCGGGCCGGCCTCGGCGCCGAACTGCCGATCCGTGCCCTCTTCGACAACCCGACGGTGGCCCTGCTGGCCGCCGCGCTGCCCGACTCCGCGGCGGCCCGTCCGGCCCTGCGGCCGGCCGAGCGGCCCGAGCGGGTGCCGCTCTCCTCGGCGCAGCAACGCCTGTGGTTCATCGAGCAGTTCGAGGGCCCCAGCGCGCTCTACAACACCCCCGTCGCGGTCCGGCTCACCGGCGCCGTCGACCTGCCCGCCCTGGAGCTGGCCGTCCGGGACGTGGTGCGGCGGCACGAGGTGCTGCGCACCGTCTTCCCGACCGTCGACGGGCAGCCGCACCAACGCGTCGTCAGCGCCGACGAGTTGCCCCTGCACCAGGTGCGGGTGGCCGACGAGTCCGAGCTGCGGACCGCGCTGGTCGCGGCCGGCGAGGAGGTCTTCGACCTCGCCCACGACCTGCCGGTGCGCGCCACCCTGCTGTCGCTGCCGCACGAGGAGCACGTCCTGCTGGTGCTGATGCACCACATCGCCAGCGACGGCTGGTCGGTCGGGCCGCTCTTCCGCGACCTCGCCGAGGCCTACGAGGCCCGCCGCGCCGGCTCCGCGCCCACCCGCGCGCCGCTGCCGGTGCAGTACGCCGACTACACCCTCTGGCAGCGCGAGCTGCTCGGCAGCGACGAGCGGCCCAGCACCCTGCTGATCGACCAACTCGCCTACTGGCAGCAGGCCCTGGCCGACGCCCCGGAGGAGCTGGCACTCCCCTACGACCGTCCGCGCCCGGCCGCGCCGGGGCACCGGGGCGGCCTGGTGGAGGTCGCCGTCGACGCCGAACTGCACGGCTCCCTCGTCGAGTTGGCGGCGGCGCAGAACGCCAGCCTGTTCATGGCGCTGCAGGCCGCGGTCGCCGTCCTCTACACCCGTCTGGGCGCCGGCACCGACCTGCCGTTCGGCACCCCGGTGGCCGGCCGCACCGACGAGGCCCTGGACGACCTGGTCGGGTTCTTCGTCAACACCCTGCCGCTGCGCACCGACACCGGCGGCGACCCGACCTTCCGGGAGCTGCTCGACCGGGTGCGGCGCGCCGACCTGGACGCCTACGACCACCAGGACATCCCCTTCGAGCGCCTGGTCGAACAGCTCAACCCGACCCGCACCCCCGCCCGCCACCCGCTCTTCCAGACCCTGGTGGCCCTGGAGAGCCGGGTCACCGTCCCCGCCTCCTTCGGCGGCCTGGGCTGCGCGGAGCACACCTTCGAACTGGACGTGGCCAAGTTCGACCTCTCCTTCCGCTTCACCGAGCAGGGCCCCGGGGCGGGCCTGACGGTGGCGCTCGAGTACGCCGTCGACCTCTTCGACCACGCCACCGCCGCCACCCTCGCCGAGCGGCTGCTGCGGGTGCTGGACGCCGCCGCGGCCGCCCCGGACGCGCCGATCGGCACCATCGGGATCCTCGCCCCGGCCGAGCGCGAGCAGCTGCTCACCGGCTGGAACGACACCGCCTCGCCCGTCCCGGACGCGACCCTGCCCGAGCTGTTCGAGGCGCGGGCCGCGGCCACCCCCGACGCGCCGGCCGTGGTCTCCGAGCACGGCACCCTCAGCTACGCCGAACTGGACTCCCGGGCCGAGCACCTGGCCGTCCGCCTGGCCGGCGCCGGGGTCGGCGCCGAGACGCCGGTGGTCCTGCTGATGGACCGCTCCGCCGACCTGCTGACGGCGATCCTCGCGGTGGCCAAGGCGGGCGGCTGCTACGTCCCGCTGGACGACCGGCACCCGGCCGAACGGCTGCGGCGGATCACCGCCGGGACGGCCGCCGCCCTCGTCCTGGTCGACGGGGCGCACCGCGACCACCCGCTGGCCGCCGACGCCCCCTGCCCCGTCCTGCCGCTCACCGAGGGCTGGTTCGACGGCCCGCGCGAGCGGCGCGCCGAGCGGACCGCGCCCCACCCGGAGCAGCTCGCGTACGTGATGTTCACCTCCGGCTCCACCGGGGAGCCCAAGGGCATCGCGATCAGCCACCGGGACGTGGTGCAGCTCGCCACCGACCCGTGCTGGCGGCACGACGAGGGCCTGCGGGTGCTGTTCCACGCGCCGCACGCCTTCGACGCCTCGACCTACGAGATCTGGGTGCCGCTGCTCTCCGGCGGCCGGGTGGTCGTCGCGCCGCCCGGCGACCTCGACGCGGCCGCCATCCGCGAGCTGGTCCGGGCCCACGCGCTCACCCACGTGCACGTCACCGCGGGCCTGTTCCGGGTCATCGCGGAGGAGGACCCGGGCATCTTCGCCGGTGTGCGCGAGGTGCTGACCGGCGGCGACGTGGTCTCCGCCCCGGCCGTGCGCCGGGTCCTGGAGGCCGTCCCGGGGATCGCCGTGCGGGCGCTCTACGGGCCGACCGAGACCACCCTGTGCGCCACCCAGTACCCGATGCCGGACGCCGCGGCGGTGCCGGGCACGGTGCCGATCGGGCGCCCGCTGGCCAACACCCGGCTGTACGTGCTGGACGCCGGGCTCCAGCCGGTGCCGGCCGGGGTGGCGGGCGAGCTGTACATCGCCGGGGCCGGCCTGGCCCGCGGCTACGTCGACCGCCCCGGGCTGACCTCCGAGCGCTTCGTGGCCTGCCCCTTCGACGGCGTCGGCAGCCGGATGTACCGCACCGGCGACCTCGCCCGCTGGACGGCGGACGGCGTCCTGGAGTTCCTCGGCCGGGCCGACGACCAGGTGAAGATCCGCGGCTTCCGGATCGAACTCGGCGAGGTGGAGGCCGCGTTCACCGCCCACAGGAGCGTCGGCCAGGCGCTCGCGGTGGTCCGCGAGGACCAGCCGGGCGACAAGCGCCTGGTGGTGTACGCCACCGGCAAGGCCACCGGCGGGGAACTGCTCGCCTTCGTCGCGGACCGCCTCGCCGCCTACATGCTCCCGGCCGCGGTGGTCGTCCTGGACAGCCTGCCGGTGACGGCCAACGGCAAGGTCGACCGCAAGGCCCTGCCCGCGCCCGAGTACGCCGGGGCGGCCGAGGGCCGCGCCCCGCGCACCGAGCGCGAGCGGGAGCTGTGCGCCCTGTTCGCCGAGGTGCTGGGCGTGCCGACGGTCAGCATCGACGACCGGTTCTTCGACCTCGGCGGCCACTCCCTGCTCGCCACCCGGCTGGTCAGCCGCATCCGCGCCACCCTCGGCGCGGAGCTGCCGATCCGCACCCTGTTCGACTCGCCCACGGTCGCCGCCCTCGCCGCCGCCCTGCCCGGCGGAGAGCAGGCGCCCGCGCCGAAGAAGGCCCGTCCGGCCCTGCGCCCGATGCGCCGCCCGCAGGCCTGACCGGCGGCGGGACGCGGGCCGCCCACCGGCGGCGGGACGCCCCGCCGCACGACCGCCAGGCCCCACCCGTCAGAGCAGCACCACCAGCCACAGCAGCCGTACGTCGCCAGTCGGAGGCAGACCTTGATCCCGTTGTCGTTCGCCCAGCAGCGGCTCTGGTTCATCGAACAGTTCGAGGGCCGGAGCGCCCTCTACAACACTCCGTTCGCCCTCCGGCTGACCGGTGAGCTCGACGCCGCCGCCCTCGAGGGCGCGCTCGGGGACGTGGTGGACCGGCACGAGGTGCTGCGCACCGTCTTCCCCACCGCCGACGGCCGGCCCCACCAGCACATCCTTCCCGAGGGGCGCCCGCCGCTGCACCGGGTGCCGGTGGCCGGCGAGGCCGAGCTGCGGGAGCTGATGAGCGCGGCCGCCGGGCACGTCTTCGACCTCTCCCGGGACCTCCCGCTCCGGGCCTGGCTGTACGCCCTGCCCGCGCCGGGCGAGCACGTCCTGCTGCTGCTCACCCACCACATCGCCAGCGACGGCTGGTCGGTCGGGCCGCTCTTCCGCGACCTCGCCGAGGCCTACCGGGCCCGGCTGGCCGGCACCGGCCCGCAGTGGGAGCCGCTGCCGGTGCAGTACGCCGACTACACCCTCTGGCAGCGCGAGCTGCTCGGCGAGGAGGACGACCCGGAGAGCGTCGTCTCCCTGCAACTCGCCCACTGGAAGCAGGCGTTGTCCGGCCTTCCGGAGGAGCTGGCGCTCCCCTACGACCGTCCCCGCCCGAGCCGGCCGAGCCACCGCGGCGGCGCCGCCGACTTCGAGCTGGACGCCGAACTGCACGGCGCGTTGACCGAGTTGGCCTCCGGCCGGCACGCCAGCCTGTTCATGGCGCTGCAGGCCGCGGTCGCCGTCCTCTACACCCGCCTGGGCGCCGGCACCGACCTGCCGCTCGGCACCCCGGTGGCCGGCCGCACCGACGAGGCCCTGGACGACCTGGTCGGCTTCTTCGTCAACACCCTGCCGCTGCGCACCGACACCGGCGGCGACCCGACCTTCCGGGAGCTGCTGGACCGCGTCCGCCGCACCGACCTGGACGCCTACGACCACCAGGACATCCCCTTCGAACGCCTGGTCGAACACCTCAACCCGACCCGCACCCCCGCCCGCCACCCGCTCTTCCAGACCGTCGTCACCCTGAACGCGGAACGGGCCGGGGACCTCGCCTTCGGCGCCGCGACCGGAACCCCGGTCGAGACCGGCGAGGCCCAGGCCCAGTTCGACCTCAACTTCAACTTCGTCGAGCGGCTCGCGGCCGACGGCACCTGCCTGGGCGTGCGCGGCGCCGTCGACTACGCGGCCGACCTCTTCGACCACGCCACCGCCGTCTCCCTCGCCGAGCGGCTGGTGCGCGTGCTGCGCGCCGCCGTGGCCGCCCCGGACGCGCCGATCGGCACCATCGGGATCCTCGCCCCGGCCGAGCGCGAACAGTTGCTCACCGGCTGGAACGGACCGGCCACGGCCGTCGCCGAGCGGAGCCTGCCCCGGCTGTTCGAGGCCCAGGCCGCCGCCACCCCCGACGCCCTCGCCCTGGTCTCCGGCGCCGAACGGCTCGACTACGCCGAACTGAACGACCGCGCCAACCGGCTCGCCGCCCTGCTGCTGGAACGCGGTCTGACCACCGAACAGCCGGTCGCCGTACTGATGGAGCGCTCCGCCGCCCTGCTCACCGCCGTCCTCGCGATCGCCAAGGCGGGCGGCACCTACGTCCCGCTGGACGACCGCTACCCGCTGGACCGCCTCCAGCACATCCTCGCCGACACCCGCACCGCCCTGCTGCTGACCGACCCGGCCCACCGGGGCCACCCGGTGCTCGCCACCGAGGGCTTCGCCACCGTCGAGGTCACCGACGCGCTGCTCGCCGACGCCCCCGCGGCCGGCGACCCGGCCCTGCCGGTGCTGCCCGGCCAGCTGGTCTACGTGATGTACACCTCGGGCTCGACCGGGGTGCCCAAGGGCGTCGCCGTGACCCACCGCAACGTGGTCGACCTGCTCGGCAACCCGCACTTCCGGGCCGGCCACCACGAACGCGTGCTGCTGCACTCCCCCACCGCCTTCGACGCCTCCACCACCGAGATCTGGGCGCCGCTGGTCACCGGCGGGGCGATCGTGCTCGCCGAGCCCGGCGAACTGGACATCCGCCGCCTCGCCGAGACCGTCACCACCCACCGGGTGACCCTGGTCCAGGCCCCGTCCGGCCTGCTGCGGCTGATGGCCGACGAGGACCCGGCCGCGTTCCGCGACGTCCGCCAGGTGTGGACCGGCGGCGACGTCGTCCCCCCGGAGTCGGTGCGCCGGATCCACCGGGCCTGCCCGGACACCGACGTCGTCGCGGTGTACGCGCCCACCGAGACCACCGCCATCAAGACCACCTTCACCATGCGCCCGGGCGAGCCCGTCCCCGCCGTGGTGCCGATCGGGCGGCCGCTGAACAACACCCGGCCGTACGTGCTGGACACCGCGCTGCGCCCGGTGCCGGCCGGGGTGGCGGGCGAGCTGTACCTCGCCGGGGCCGGCCTGGCCCGCGGCTACGTCGGCCGTCCCGGGCTGACCTCCGAGCGCTTCGTGGCCTGCCCGTTCGGCGAGCCCGGCAGCCGGATGTACCGCACCGGCGACCTGGTCCGCTGGACCGCCGACGGCGTGCTGGAGTTCCTCGGCCGGGCCGACGACCAGGTGAAGATCCGCGGCTTCCGGATCGAACTCGGCGAGGTGGAGGGCGCGTTCACCGCCCTGCCGGACGTCGGCCAGGCCTTCGCCGTGGTCCGCGAGGACCAGCCGGGCGACAAGCGCCTGGTGGTGTACGCGACCGTCACCGGCACCGGCGGGAGCACCCCCGCCGAACTGCGCGCCGCCGTCGCCGACAGCCTGCCCAGCTACATGCTCCCGGCCGCCGTGGTCGTCCTCGACGCCCTCCCGGTGACGGCCAACGGCAAGGTGGACCGCCGCGCCCTGCCCGCCCCCGACTGGGCCGGGGCCGCCGAGGGCCGCGCCCCGCGCACCGACACCGAGCGCGCGCTCTGCGAACTGTTCACCGACGTCCTCGGGTTGGACCGGATCGGCATCGACGACAGCTTCTTCGACCTGGGCGGCCACTCGCTGCTCGCCACCAAGCTGGTCAGCCGCGTCCGCACCGCGCTCGGCGCCGAACTGCCCGTCCGCGCGCTGTTCGACGCCCCCAGCGTGGCCGCGCTGGCCGAGGCCCTGGCCGCCCCGGCCGCCGAGCGGCCGGACGCCCGCCCGGCCCTGCGGCCGGCCCGCCGGCCCGAGCGCGTCCCGCTCTCC
>NZ_JBEZUT010000268.1:0-12395 GCF_040636595.1 Kitasatospora sp. NPDC036755 | reverse complement strand
CGCCGAGGACGGCTGCGTGCTGGTGCAGCGCGAGGGCGAGGACTGGCACCTGAACGTGCCCCGGGAGAGCCCGCCGCCGACCTCGCCACCCGCCCCGAGGCGGTGCGCGACCTGATCGCCCACGACGCCCGGCAGGGCCTCGCCCGCTACGGGCAGCCGCTGCGCCCGGACGTCGCGGCCGGCTTCGGACTGCACCGCTTCGTCTGGCCGGTCTCACTGCTGTTCACCCTGCCGTGGCTCCTGGAGCGGCGCGTCCCACTGCTCACGCTCGGGGACGTCGCACTGCGCCGCCACCCGGGGGCGGTCGAACTGACCGTCCGCCCGACGGAGTTCGCGTGTCTGCCGGAGGACCCGGCGGCCGGCTCGGCACCGGGCCGGACGGTGCCGGACGAACCGGCGCTGGCCGCCGCGCTGCGCTCCGCGCTGGGCGCCTTCCTGGCGCCCGTGCTCACCGCCTTCGGACCGGAGGCGCGGCGCGGGCCCCGGGTGCTGTGGGCGATGGCCACCGACGCGGTGGTGGAGGGGCTCTGCTACGCGGGCGGACTGCTCGGCGAGCAGGAGCGCGTACGGGCCGAACTGACCGCGCTGCTGGCGCCCGGAGACCCCCTCGACCCCGCGCGCGCGCCCGGCGCGGGCGACCGCCCCGCTCCGGCCCCGGCCCCCTTCACCCCGGGCGCCGGTTTCGCGCCCCCGGCGTCCGGAGACGCGGACGCCCCGGCCCCGGAGCGGTCCCGGGCCAGCTGTTGCCTCGTCTACACCGCGGATCCGAAGGACATGTGCGGCGGCTGCCCGCGCGTCACGCGACGTTGACGAACGCCCGTCCGACACCGGATCGAAAAACCCCGTAATTCCGGGAAAGATCCGCCGCTTATTTCTATGACCATGTGATCACAGTCGGGTCAGAAATCCCTCTCCTCAGCGCATTGACGGCGAATCGGCCGTTCCCCCGCCGGGCATCCGCCATGATGGTCCCCGCCATCAGGGCGCAGGAAAGCGACGCAGGAAAGCGAGGCTGGTTCCGGCGATGAAATTGTCCGACATATCGCTCGGGTGGGCCGTCACCGGAGTCGCGGGGCTGCTGGTCAGCGCACTCCTGGTGGCCCTGGTGAGAAACCGGGGATCCGCCCCCGGCACCGCCGGCACGGATTCCTGGGAGCGCTCCGAGGAACGGCGCCGCCGCAGGGAATCCCTCTACGGAGCCGCCTCCTACGCCCTGCTGTTCTGCTGCGCCGGCGTCGCCGCCGCGCTCTCCTTCCACGGCCTGGTCGGCTTCGGCGTGCAGAACCTCGGCCTGTCCGGCGGCTGGGAGTACCTCGTCCCGTTCGGCCTGGACGGCGCCGCGATGTTCTGCTCGGTGCTCGCCGTCCGCGAGGCCAGCCACGGCGACGCCGCCCTCGGCTCCCGGCTGCTGGTCTGGCTCTTCGCCGGCGCCTCGGCCTGGTTCAACTGGGTGCACGCCCCGCGCGGACTGGCCCACGCCGGCGCCCCGCAGTTCTTCTCCGGCATGTCCCTCTCGGCGGCGATCCTGTTCGACCGGGCGCTGAAGCAGACCCGCCGGGCCGCGCTGCGCGAGCAGGGCCTGGTGCCGCGCCCGCTGCCGCAGATCCGCATCGTCCGCTGGCTGCGCGCCCCCCGCGAGACCTACGCGGCCTGGTCGCTGATGCTGCTGGAGAACGTCCGCAGCCTGGACGAGGCGGTGGAC
Organism: Kitasatospora sp. NPDC036755; assembly: GCF_040636595.1. Lineage (NCBI taxonomy): Bacteria > Bacillati > Actinomycetota > Actinomycetes > Kitasatosporales > Streptomycetaceae > Kitasatospora > Kitasatospora sp. NPDC036755. Next base: position 10,693 of record NZ_JBEZUT010000268.1, on the reverse strand, counting down.
GAGGTGCGCGAGGACAGGCGGGAGCGCGCCGTCGAACGGCAGCGCCGCAAGCTGGCCGGGCGCCGGGAGCGGGCCGAGATCCGGGCGATCAACCGCTCCCACAGCGCCTGGCGGCGCGGTGGCGCGGTGCGGCAGCTGGGGTCGGGCGCGGAGCCCGCGGCGGCCGCCGGGGCGGAGCGGGCCGGCGGGGAACGGGCCCCTGCGGAGCGCGTCCGGGCGGAGCGAATCCCCTCGGAACGCGCCGCCGGGGAACGTGTCGCCGCGGAACGTGTCGCCGCGGAACGGGGTCCGGCCGGACGCGGGGGCGAGCGCCCCGCGAAGGAACGTCCCGGGGTGGAGCGCGCCGCCGCTCCGCGCACGGTGGAACCGGCCGAGGGCACCGTGGTCCAGCCCGGCCTGCCGGCCCGTCCGGAGCCGCGCACCATCGACCTCACCATGGAGGAGGACACCGTCACACTGCCCCGGCTGGACTCGCTGGAGCGCAAGCTGAAGGACCTGGAGCAGCAGTTCGGCTGACCCCGCCGGTTCCGGGTTCCGGACGGTCATGGCGACGCCCGGAACCCGGCCCGCACGGGGCCTCAGGCCGCAGCCACCGACGCCCCGCTGAGCTCGAACCACATCCGCTTGCCGGAACCGCGCGGCTCCACGCCCCAGGAGTCCGCGAGCGCCTCGACCAGCATCAGCCCGCGGCCGGACGAGGCCTGCTCGCCCGGCGTCCGGCGGGTCGGCCAGAGGTCCGACTCGTCCTCCACCTCGACCCGCAGCCGGGCCCGGCCGCCGTCCGCCTCCGGCTCCCGGTAGAGCCGGGCGGTGAACATGGCGTCCCGGTCGGTGTGCCGGATGGCGTTGGTGACCAGTTCGGAGGAGAGCAGCTCGGCGGTGTCGATGAACTCGGCCACGCCCCAGCGGCGCAGCGCGTCACGCAGCTCGGCCCTGACCTCGGCCACCCGCGCCAGGTCGGCCTGGCCGATCCGGCGCCGCAGCTGCTGGGCCGCCAGACCGCCGGCCGGGCCGTCCCAGCGCAGGAGCAGCAGCGCTATGTCGTCCTCGCGCTCGCTGGACTCGGCGGCCTGGGAGGCGATCCGGTCGGCCAGCTCCTCCAGCGGGTCGCGGGCGGCCTCCACGGCCTCCGGCAGTGGGCGGGCGAGCGTCCGGGTGAGCCGGGCGACCCCCTCGTCCAGGTCCATGCCGCGCGCCTCGACCAGGCCGTCGGTACAGAGCAGCACCGTCTCGCCCGGGTCCAGGCTGAACCGGGTGACCCGGTACTCCTGGTCCGGGTCGATGCCCAGCGGCAGGCCGCCCGCCACCGGGACGACGGCGGCGGTGCCGTCCGCACGGCGCACCACCGGGTCGAGGTGGCCGGCCCGGACGGCGTAGACCACGCCGTAGTCCACATTGACCTCGGCGTAGGTGCAGGTCGCGAAGTGGTCGGTGTCCAGGTCGGCCAGGAAGCGGGAGGCACGGGCCATCACCGCGGCGGGCGGGTGGCCCTCGGCCGCGTAGGCGCGCAGCGCGATCCGCAGCTGGCCCATGATCCCGGCGGCGTGCACGTCGTGGCCCTGGACGTCGCCGATCACCAGCCCGACGTGCCCGCCGGGCAGCGGCACCACGTCGTACCAGTCGCCGCCGATCTGGAGACCGGAGCCGGCCGCGAGGTAGCGCACGGCCGTCGTCACGCCCGGGACGGACGGGACGGTGCGCGGCAGCATCACCCGCTGGAGGCCGGCCGCGAGCTCGTGCTCGGCGTCGTGCAGCCGGGCCCGGGCCAGTGACTGGGCGACCAGCCCGCCCAGGGTGGACAGCAGGGTGCGTTCGTCCGCGTCCAGCTCGCGCTCGTCGTCGAAGCTGACCACGCAGACGCCGATCGCCCGGCCGCTGGCCACCAGCGGCAGGTAGGCCCAGGAGCCCCGGCCGGTGCGGCTGGCCGACTCCCACACGTCGGGGTAGCCGTCGCGGAAGTCCTCGCGGGTCGAGACGAAGACCGGCGCCCGGTGGCGCACCGCCTCGGCGGCCGGGTGGCCGGCCGGCAGCACGGTGCGGTCCCAGACCGCCAGGGTGCCGGAGCGGTAGCCGGAGGCGCCGAGGATCTGGGCCCGGCCGGCCTCGAAGGAGGCCAGCACCAGGCCGTCCGGCGGCAGCCCGGGCAGCGGCAGCTCGGTGAACACCCGCGCCACGTCACGCACGGTGACGGCTTCGGAGAGGGCGCGCGCCGCTTCCTTGATGAACCGGGAACGCTCCTCGCGCAGCAGGGCCATCCGGTCGGCCTGGTCCCGCTTGTGGAGCTCGACGGTGGCGTCCCAGACGAAGCCGACCATCCGGGAGGCCCGGCCGAAGGCGTCGGCGAGCACCCGGCCGCGGAAGCGCACCGCGCGCAGGCCGCCGGTCGCCCCGATCGTGCGGTAGTAGGCGCCGCACTGGCCCAGCTCGGCGACCGCGCGCTCGACCCGGCGGCGCACCACGGGCGCGTCCTCGGGGTGCAGCAGGGCCAGGAAGGAGGCGGCCGTACGGTCGAAGCGGCTCTGCGCCAGGGCGTCCAGTCCGACGATCGCACAGGCCCGCTGGTCGCCCTCCAGGACATCGCGGCGGATGTCCCAGTCGAAGGAGCCGATGCCGTTGGCCGCCATCGCCGGCTCCAGCCAGTCCGGCATGGTGTCCGCGGAGGAGGGCGGCAGCCCGCCCGACAGCACGGGCGCCAGCCGGGCGGCGGCGAGACTCGGGGACGGTCGCACCGCGGAGCCCCGGCGCGAGGGCTGCGCTGGCGGCCGGGCCCGGCCCGTCCCGGAGGTGGTCGGCCCGGCGGCGGACGGCCCGAGGGTGCGCGGCTCCGGAGGGCCCGACTGCTCGGCGACCCGCGGCTCCACGGCTCTCGACCGGGCGGTGCGCCGCTGCGCCGCGGCCGGCCCGGCGGTCCTCGGCTCGACGGTTAGCGGCTCGACGGCGGGCGCCGCGCCGGGAGGAAGCGCCGGCCCCGGCGACTCGGGCTCAGTGGGCATGCTGCTCCTGCCGCTGCCGTGGCGGACCGCGCCGACCGTCCGGACGGGCCGCGTGGCGGTGTGATGGTCGTGCTGGATAGGACGGTGCGACGGGCGGTGGCCAGTCGAGGTTCGGTCTCCCCGCTGCTTCCCGCACGTGGACACACATTCCCACCATCCTGGCCAATGTTCGGCCGAGCGGCAATGCCAACGGGCCGGAAATCTTCCGTTCCGCCTTCTGTTCAGGGCTTCCTTCGACAGCGAATCAATCGACGACGAACAATCGTACGACCCCGGCGTCGACGGCGGGCCCGGGGCCTTCGGGCCGGGCCGTCGAGGCGTCGGCCCGTCGGGCCGTCGCGGCGCACCGGGGCCTCTGCCCGGGCGAGCCGCTGTCGGGGTCGGGGCCGGTGCCGGGGTCGGGCTCAGGGCATGACGAGTTCGAACCAGGTGACCTTGCCGTCGCCGCGCAACTGCACGCCCCAGGAATCCGCGAGCGCCTCCACCAGCAGCAGACCGCGGCCCGAGGTCGCGTACTCGGCCTCCGGATCGCGCCGGCGCCCGGGGAGTCTGCTGGTCCCGTCCTGCACCTCGATGCGCAGCCGGTGGTCCGAGCCGAGCACCGCGTCGAACACCGCGCCCTTGCCGGTGTGCAGCAGCGCGTTGGTGACCAGTTCGGAGGAGAGCAGCTCGGCGGTGTCGGACAGCTCCGGCACCCCCCAGTGGCTCAGCGCCGACCGCAGCCGGTGCCGGACCGCGCCCACCCCGACCAGGTCCGCCGGATCCAGCGTGAGGTGCAACCGCCGGTGCACGGCACAACCCGGAGCCGGTGCACCCGGCAGGGCCGTTCCGGTGCTGCCGGCCGGCCCCTGGGCCGGACCGGACCGGTAGGCGTCGCCGGAACTCGTCCGCTGCCGCGGGAATCGCGACTGACCGTCCATCAACACATGCCCCCGCCCTGAAATCCGGGCCCCCGCCTCCGGATCCCCCGCCGGCCGGGTGGCCCCCTCGTTCTGACCACTCATCCTCATGCCCAGTTGACGGCGTTTGCAACAGTGTGCGTCCGATCACGTGGGGTGAAAGGGGCACGGGGTGGTTCGCGTGATCCAACTGCCCGCGCCGGACAGGTTTGCGAAGCGCAGAGCCGGTTTTCGAGAACGCCCCCTCCCGATCCCGCGCACACCCGGCGCCCGTTCGGACCGCACTCCCGACCGCGCGCCCCCTGCCCCGCTCCCGCCGCGCGCCGGGGCCGGCGCCCCTCCCCCGCCGCCCCTCCGCGGCCCGCCCGCACCCTCACCCCCCTCCCCGCCCAGCAAGCCGAACGCCCGTGCAACGGCAACGCTGGACAGCGCGGCCCGGTGCGGGTTTCAATGACCCGAGAATGTTTGAACGACGTTCTAACATCGCCCCGACACCTTGGCCCCGAACCGAACCCGCCCCGGCGACCGCGAGCGAGGAACCGTGCGACCGACCCCCACCGAGCGGGACCGGCTGCCGATCTTCACGGCAGCCGAACCCGCCCGCGCCCGCCGCGCCCGGGGCGTGCGGCTCGACATCCCCGAGGCCACCGCCCTGGTCGCGGACGCCGTCCGCGAGGCCGCCCCCGGCCGCCTCGCCTTCCTCCGATCCCCCGCCAAGGCTCCCGACCTCCTGAGGACCCGATGATGACCACCGCCACGCCCGCCACGCTCGGCTACCGGATGCCCGCCGAATGGCACCCGCACGAGCGCACCTGGATGGCCTTCCCCACCACCAACCCCACCTTCGACGGCCCCGAGCAGCTGCACGCCGCCCGCCAGGCCTGGGCCGCCGTCGCCGACACCATCGCCCGGTACGAGCCGGTGACGCTGATCGTCAACACCGGTGAGACGGCGGAGGCCCGCACGTACGTCTCCGAGCAGGTCGAGATCGTCGAGCGCCCGCTGAACGACGCGTGGATGCGCGACATCGGCCCGTCCTTCCTGATCGACGGCAAGGGCTCGCTGGCCGCCACCGACTGGATCTTCAACGGCTGGGGCGCGCAGTCCTGGGCCCGCTGGGACAAGGACCAGCACATCGCCGAGCACATCGGCGAACTGACCGGCGTCCGGCGCTTCGCCTCCCGGCTGATCAACGAGGGCGGCGGCATCCACGTCGACGGCGAGGGCACGGTCCTGGTCACCGAGACCGTCCAGCTCGGCGAGGGCCGCAACGCGGACTGGTCCAAGGAGGAGGTCGAGGCCGAACTGCACGCCTTCCTCGGCACCACCAAGGCGATCTGGCTGCCGCGCGGACTCACCCGCGACTACGACGAGTTCGGCACCCGCGGGCACATCGACATCGTCGCCTCCTTCGTGCGCCCCGGCGTCGTGGTCGCCCACGTCCAGCCCGACCCCGCGCACCCGGACCACGAGGTCTGCCGCGAGCTGGTCGCCATCCTGCGCGCCTCCACCGACGCCCAGGGCCGACCGCTGGAGGTCATCGAACTGCCCGCCCCCACCGTCCTGCTGGACGAGGACGGCGAGCCGGTCGACTACTCCTACATCAACCACTACGTGGCCAACGGCGCGGTCGTCCTGTGCGCCTTCGACGACCCGCGCGACCAGGAGGCCGCCGCGATCCTCGCCGAGGCCTACCCGGGGCGCACCGTCGAACTCGTCGACGCCCGAGAGATCTTCGCCAACGGCGGCGGCATCCACTGCATCACCCAGCAGCAGCCCAAGGCGCTCTGACGGCCCGCGGTCCCTGCCGGGACCGCCGCCGGGCCTTCCGGCCGTTCCTGCCGTTCCGGCCGTTCCGGGTGGGCGCATCGCGCGCCCACCCGGGCAGTCCTCCAAGCCCCGTTCCACCGAGGAGATCCGCACATGGCCGACCCCCGCCCGCGCCGGCCCGCCCGGCCCCGCGAGGAGGTCTTCGCCACCGCCCGCGCCGCGATCGCCGAACACGGGCTCGCCAAGCTCACCATGGCCGGGCTCGGCAAACAGCTCCAGATGAGCGCCGGGCACCTGCTCTACTACTTCGGCAGCAAGGACCAGCTGCTGCTGGAGACCCTCCGCTGGAGCGAGGACCAACTCGGCGCCCGGCGCCGCGAAGCCCTCGCCGACCACACCCTCGACCCCTGGCAGCGCCTCGACGCCTACCTGCGCCTCTACCTTCCGGAAGGCGCGGGCGACCCGCGCTGGATCCTCTGGGTCGAGGTGTGGGGCCGCTCCCCCGCGAGCGCCGAGATCCGCCGGGGCCAGCAGGAGATCGAGGCGCCCTGGCAGGCCGACCTGGTCGCCCTCATCGAGGAGGGCACCGCCGGCGGCCACTTCACCCCGGGCCCCTCCGCCGACCGCGCGGTGCAGATCCGCGCCCTGCTCGACGGCCTCGCCGTCCCCATCGCCATCGGCCTCCCGGACGCCCACCGCCCCGCCGCCCTCACCCAGGCCACCGCCGTCACCGGCATCCTCCTGCGCACCTGACCCCCCGACCCGGCGCACACCCCGCCCACCGTGCGCCCCCTGCACCGGAAGTCGGCCCGGCCGACTTCCGGTGCGGGGGCGGCGCCGTGGGTGGGGCAGGGGTCACTCGGTCCAGATGGCGGCGGCGGTGCGGTCGTCGGCATAGCCCTTGGCCCGGACCTGGACCTGGCGGAGGAAGTCGACCGTGCCCGGGGGGTGGGGGTGGGCCCAGTGGGTGGAGAGGAAGTGGGCGACGGCCGGCTCATCGGCGATGGGGCGGGCCAGACCCGGGGTGCAGAGGAGCAGGATGTCGCCCGGCGTGGCAGGGACGAGCCGGAAGCGGAACGGGCGCGGGCCGGGCACCGGAGCCTCCGGGACCGGCGGCTGGCCGTCCGGGTGGTGCAGCAGCCGGGCCGCGTAGGCGTCGATCCAGTGGCCGGAGCGCAGCAGGTAGAGCCCGCCCGGACCGACACCGAAGGCCGCGCGAAAGGCGGCATCCGGGTCCAGCGACGTCAGCAGGCAGTGCAGCGAGCCCGGGGACGGCGTGTCCTCCCCCTCCACCCGGGGCGTCAGGGCACGCAGCGGGGCGGCGGCACCGGTGGCCAGACGCTGGAGCCCGTAGCGGAGCCGGTCGCGGGCCCCGTCGTGCAGGTCGGCGGCCAGGCCGGCCCGGCTGCGCCCGATCGCGGCGGCGAGCTGGCGGCACGCCTCCCCGGTCGCCGCCGCGACCGCCTCGGGGCCGACCGCGTCCTCCTCGCCGTCGCCCTCCCCGTCGCCCGTACGGTCGAAGCCGCCGAGGACGGCGAGCAGCAGGCCCTCGAGGCCCTCACCGAAGCGGGTGACCAGCAGGGCGTCGCGGCGCGGCTCGCCCCGGTAGCGGGCGGAGTCGCCCCGGACGGAGGCGGCGCGCAGCACGGACGACCCGTACTGGGCGCCGTCCAGCACCGTGTCCGGTACGAGCGCGCGCAGGGCCCCCGGGTCCGCCTCGGGTACGGCCGTCGGCTCGGGCCCGTAGGTCGGGGGCCGGTCGCCGATGTGCGGGACGGCGGCGCCGCCGTCGGCGAGCGGCGCCCGGATGGCCAGCCGGGGGTCGGCGCCCGCCGCGGCCTGGGCCACGGGCTCGGGGTCGGGCTCCGGGGTGTGGACGGGTTCGGGCTCGGGGGCGGGGGCGGGGGCCTCGGGCTCCGTCCCCTCTGGCTCCGCCCCCGGCCCGATCGGCACCTCGGCGCTGACGGGTTCCGGCTCGGGCCCGGGTTCCGGCTCGGGCGTCGCCAAGGAGAGCGGGACCGGGAGCGGACCGGCCCCCGGCTCCGGAGCGGGTTCCGGCTCGGGTGCTCGGGCGACTCGCACTTCCGGCGCGGGCGCTGGCGCCTGATCCGGCTCCGACTCCAACTCCGGCTCGGGCTCGGGCTCGGGCTCCGGATCGGCCACAGCCTTCGGTGCGTCGTCCGCGAAGGAGGGGGCCGGGAAGTGGTGGGTCTCCGAGGGGGTCCGCTGACGTCCGATGCCTCCAGCCCCGCCGATCACGCCGATCGCGGTGTCGAACCAGTCGTCGATGCTGTCCCGGCCGCCCCGGCTGTCCGGGTCCTTCGGGCTGTCGGGCTCCCCGACGGCCTCCGGCCCCTGCTCGGGCTCCGGCTGGTCCGGCTGGTCCGGCTGCGCCGGTTGATCCGGCTGCTGTTCCGGCTCCGCCGACCGCTGCTGCCCGATGAGTCCGACCGCCGTGTCGAACCAGTCGTCCACACTGCCGTCCCCCGGGTCGGCGTGCGGGGTGTCCGGGAGGGTGCCCGCCGGGCCGTCGTAGACGGCGTCCCACCAGTCGTCGTCCGGCCGGTGCGGCTGTGCGGGTGCACCCTGCTTGCTCATCTGGCGGCTCCTGGTGGTTCCGTGGTCGCGCCGCCCCCGGCGGGCCGGGCTGACGACATTGTTCTCCACCTGCGAGGACCCTGTCCGGGTTTCGGCGACAACCGGTCACCCATCGGAGAGTCCCGGCCACGGCGCTCACCAGCCGGTTCACCGGTGGGGTGGCGGGCCTGCGCCGGCCCGGTACCGGTGCCGTACCCGGGCGGTACCGGGCTCGTCATCCGTTCGTCCGCTTCCGTTCCGTCCGCGCTTGCCGGATGTGTCCGGAGCAGGGCGTTTCCTGGTCATCCGGGCGTCCGGACCGCCGAAAATGAGGGCCGGTGGGGGGCATCGCATCACTCGTTCGGCTGATTAAATGTGCGCATGACCGCGTCGGCCCCCAGTTCGCCCCGACCGGGGAGGGCCGCATCCGCGGGCCGCCCGGCAGGTGGGCTGTTGGTCCTGCTGCTCGTCACCCTGCTGACGCTGCTGCCCTGCGCGGGGCAGTCGAAGGCCGTGGACGGCTCCGGCCGGCCGCCGGCGCACTCCGCCCCGGTCAGTGCCGTCACCGTGGTCAGCGTGGTCAGCGTCCAGGTCGCCACCGGGCACACCTCGTACACCGGCCACGCCGCGAAGGTCACCAAGGCCCCGAAGTCCACGGAGCACCACCGGACGGCCGAGGAGCAGGGGCACTGGATCCTCTGCACCGCCGACGGCCAGCCGCCGCGCAACAACGGCTGCACCAGCCATCCGTTCTGCCCGCAGGACGCCCAGCTGCCGAACCCGCCGCCGCAGCCGCAGCCCGCCGTGTCACCCCTGACCCCGGTCGCGCCCGAGGCGCTGCCCCGGGTGGTGCCCGCCGGTCTGCTGGACGGCGCGCACCCGGTTCCCGACCTGCACGAACTGCAGGTCCACCGGTCCTGAGCGGAACCCACCGTCGGCGCGAACGCCGACGGATCCGGCTCTCCTCCCACTCCAGCTGACCGCCGTCACCGACCGGTGCGGCGGGGACAAGGACGACCACCATGGGTTCCGCTTCCAAGCAGTCCAACAAGAACGGCGGCAAGGACGGTCTCGACCGTCGCGCCCGGATCGCCGAACTGCGCGCCGCCGAGCAGCGCCGCGACCGCCGCAACAAGATCGTCGCCTCGGTGGCGGCCGGTGTGCTGGTGATCGGCGCGATCGCCACCGGCACCTGGATCGTCATGGACCAGAACCAGAAGAAGAAGGACAAGGAGACCGCCGCCAACGCGGACATCCCGGGCGTGAAGACCTTCGGCGAGCTGAGCCGCACCCACGTCAAGGACAAGGTCACCTACCCGATGACCCCGCCGGTCGGCGGCGACCACAACGCGATCTGGGCCGACTGCATGGCCCACGTCTACGACCAGCCGCTGGAGAACGAGCGGGCCGTCCACTCCCTGGAGCACGGCGCGGTCTGGGTGACGTACAACAACAAGGCCACCCCGGACGACCTCAAGATCCTCTCCGACAAGGTCAAGAAGACCCCGTACTCGATGATGAGCCCGTACCCGGACGAGCAGGGCACCATCACCCTGAACGCCTGGAGCACCCAGCTCGTCGTGGAGAACGCCAGTGACCCGCGGGTGGAGGAGTTCTTCACCAAGTACGTCCAGGGCAAGCAGACCCAGGAGCCCGGCGCCTCCTGCACCATGGGGCAGATGTGACCGCCGACGCGGGCCCCGTCGCCGCCGCGTTCGAGGGGGACCCGGCCCCGCGCCGGCGCCGCATGTGGTGGCCGGCCGCGCTGGCCGCCACCGTGGCGCTGGCGCTCGGAGTGCCGGCCCTGGTCGCGAGCGGCACCTCGGCGTCCGGCTCGTCCACGCTGGCCGTCCCGGCGGACGACTCCCCCGAGGCCGGGTTCGCCCGCGACATGGCGACCCACCACCAGCAGGCGGTGGACCTGTCGTTCGTCGTCCGGGACCGCACCGCCGACGAGCCCACCCGCACCCTGGCCTTCGACATCATCAACACCCAGGCCAACCAGCGCGGGATGATGATGGGCTGGCTGGACCAGTGGGGCCTGTCCCAGCACTCGACCGCCACCCCGATGGCGTGGATGAAGATGGGCCACGACTACCAGGCCCACGACGGTTCGCTGATGCCCGGCATGGCCACCAACACCCAGATCGCGAAGCTGCGCACGCTCAGCGGGCGGGACGCCGAGGTGTACTACCTCCAGCTGATGATCGAGCACCACAAGGGCGGCGTCGAGATGGCCCAGGGCTACGTCGACAAGGCCAGGAACGACGCCGAGAAGCGGCTCGCGCAGTCGATGGTGGTCGCCCAGACCTCCGAGCTCCAGCTGATGACCGACATGCTCAAGGAGCGCGGCGCCGAACCCGGCGTGCCCGCCTCCTGAGCGGTCACCGCAGTCGCCGCGGTCGCCGCGGTCGCCGCGGTCGCCGTCGAGCGGCCGCCGCGGTCACCCCCCGC
>NZ_JBEZUT010000267.1:0-12450 GCF_040636595.1 Kitasatospora sp. NPDC036755 | reverse complement strand
CCGTTCTGCTTCACCCGCTGCGGCTCGACGTGCTCGGTGCGGGAGAGGTGACCGGTCGGCGTCGCGAAGGTCTCGCTGACCTCGTCCGTCAACTCGGGGATCTGGACGCGCTTGCCGGTCTTCTTCGCCTCGGCGATGGCCTTCTCGGTCGGGTTGGTCGGCGGTACGTCGCCGGCCCGCTTGGCGTCGCCGTCGGCCATCCGCGCCGTGAGGTCCGGTGGCACCGGGGCGGGCTGGGCGTCCGCCGGAGTGGGCGGCACGGGCGGGGTGTCGGCGGCCGCGACGGGCGCGATCGAGGTCAGGGCCAGGGCGAGGCCGATCGCCGCAGCGACGACCGGTCGCGGCGGGCGTCCGGAGCGGCGCGCGCCGGCGCGGGCTCCAGGAGGAGCGGCAGGCATGGTGAGGTCCCCCATGAGTGATGTCCTGATCGGGTGTGACCAGGCGGGATCCAATTTCTGCAAAGGAAGTGTGCAGAGATGGTCAAAAACTACCGCTCGTGGTCAACGGGTCGTCAACTTCTGATTTTTGCAACCCTGTCCGCTTTGGCCCGACGGTTCCCGATTCGGAGCAACTGTGATGATCGTCACTGTCGCGTCGGGCCTGGTCTGACCTAGACCCGCGGCTTGCCCCCGCTTTACTCTCCGCCCGGATGTCGTTCGTTCTGCGTGTGCGGTCGAACATGACATGACGTGAGAAAAACAGGGGGGTAGGGATGTTGACGACACCTGTCCGCTTCCGCCGAGGGGCGGGACGGGAGGGGCCGCCTCCGAGGCGGCTGAAGTCGCGGTTGGCGGTGCTGAGCTCACTGGCCGTCATGGGTTCCCTGTTGTCCCCGTTGGTGCCGGCCTTCGCGGCGCCCTCGGGTGATGGCAAGGACAAGGTCTGGACGCCGCCGAACACGCCGGTGCAGCGGACCGCTTCGGTCCCTGGAAAGGCGGACAAGCCCCAGTCGGCGACGCCGCCGGCCGGCTCGCCGAACTGGGTGCCGCCGAAGGCGGTGCCGCAGCCGAAGCACGGCAAGGCCGTGGTGGTGCTCGACGCCGCGCCGGCGGTGGCCTCGAAGAGCGACGTGGCGCCGGACGGGCGGCAGCCCGCCGCGGGCGCCTCCCGGCAGGCCGGCGACCTGCCGGTGTGGCTGGCGCCGGTCGCCGGTGGCGCCGCACCGGCCGCGTCGGTGCAGGTGCAGGTCGCGGATCCGAAGGCCACTGCGGCGGCGGGCGTCCCGGGTGCGCTGGTCGCGCTCTCGCGTGCCGACGGCGCGGTGGAGGCCGGGAAGGTCCGGGTCGGGATCGACCTGGGCTCGATCGGCTTCGGCGGTGACTTTGCGCACCGCGCCCGGCTCGTGGTCCTGCCCGAGTGCGCGCTGACCACGCCGGACGCCGAGGGCTGCCGGACCGGTACGCCGGTCGCCGCGCAGTACGACGAGGCGGCGAAGCGGCTGGTCGCGGACGTCGAGCTGCCGGCCGCGAGCGCGGCCGGGCCGGGCCGGCGGTCCGAGGCGGCCTCGGCCGGAACCGTGGCGGCCGCGCCGCAGCTGCTGCTGGCGCCGACCGGTGCTCCCCAGAGCGGCACCGGGACGTACAGTGCCACCCCGCTCGCGCCCAGCCAGGCTTGGGCCGCGGGGAGTTCCTCCGGCTCGTTCACGTACTCCTACCCGATCGTGGTCCCGCCGGCCCTGGGCGGTACGCCGCCGTCGGTGTCGCTGGGCTACGACTCGGCGTCGGTGGACGGCAAGACGGCGTCGACGAACGCGCAGGCGTCGTGGATCGGCGACGGCTGGGACTTCGGCGCCGGCTACGTCGAGCGCGGCTACCGGGGCTGTGACAAGGCGGGCATTCCCGGCTCGGGTGACCAGTGCTGGGGTGGCGCGAACCTGACGTTGTCGCTGGGCGGCCACTCCGGTGAGCTGGTCCCGGACGACGAGTCCTGCGTCAAGGGTAGCGTCGGCGCCGACGAGCAGTCGAAGTGCACCTGGCGTCTGAAGCGGGACGACGGCACGAAGGTCGAGTTCCTGACCGGTGCCGACAACGGCACCTGGAACGGCGCGTACCTGAAGGTGACCGACACGACCTCGGGCACCGTCTTCTACTTCGGGCTCAACCGGCTCCCGGCGGCGAACGGCACTCCGGCCAAGGTCGGTCCGGAGAGCAGGTCGGCGTGGACGGTGCCGGTGTACTCGCCGAACGCGGGTGACCCGTGCTATGACGCGGCCAAGGGCAAGGGCTCCTGGTGCCAGATGGCGTGGCGCTGGAACCTGGACTACGTGGTCGACTCGCACGGCAACCTGACCACCTACTCCTACACGCCCGAGACCAACCGGTACGCGCGCGGTGGCGCGCAGAACGGCGGCAAGGGCGAGCTGACCCCGTACACCCGCGGTGGTGTGCTCGCCTCGATCGGCTACGGCCAGCTGCTGTCCGACCAGCTCGGGGCGAACGGCGCGTTCCAGCCCGCCGCGAAGATCGACTTCACCGTCGGTGAGCGCTGCAAGTCCGGCGCGGTCTGCGATCCGGCGCAGCGCACGGCGGCGAACGCGGCGAACTGGCCGGACGTCCCGTTGGACAAGCAGTGCCTGGAGAACAGCGCGTGCACCAACTACGGCCCGACCTACTGGTCGACGCTGTGGCTGAACTCCGTCACCACGTCGATCCGCTCCGGCGCCGGCTACCGTCCGGTGGACCAGTACGACTTTGTCCACGAGTTCAAGACGCCGCAGAACGCGACGGACAACGAGCCGATCGCCTGGCTGCGGTCGGTGAAGCGCACCGGCAAGGACACGGCCAACGGCCAGGCCCAGCAGGAGCTGCCGGAGGTGACCTTCACCGACGAGATGCTGAGGAACCGGGTCGACGGCCTGGTGCCGGCGCGTCCTCGCTACAACCGCCCGCGCATGGCGGTCATCACCACGGAGACCGGCGGCTCGATCCTGGTGTCGTACGTCAAGGACTCCTGTTCGCGCACGACGGGGGCCATGCCGGCCTCGGCGGACAACAACGACAGGAGCTGCTACCCGGTGAAGTGGTTCGACACCGGGGTGCAGGCCACGGTCGACGACTGGTTCCTGCGGTATCCGGTGGAGACGGTCACCGTCGACCCGAACGCCAAGCTGGTCACCGGCGCGGTGGCGACGACCACCTCGTACACCTACGGTCCGGCGGCCTGGCGCCGCAACGACAGCGCGCTGGTCGAGTCGGACTACCGCACCTGGGACCAGTTCCGCGGCTACGCCAGTGTCACCACGGTGACCGGCTCCGGCAAGGACGGGCCGCAGGCGAAGTCCACGACCAGCTACTACCAGGGCATGAACGGTGACATCAAGGCGAACGGGAGCGCCAAGGCGGCCTCCGTCGCCGGGGTGAAGAGCGGCAGCAGGACCGACGAGGAATGGTTGTCCGGCCAGGTCCTGGAGACGGACACCTACGCCGACGCCGCGGCGGACCGCGCATCGCCGCTCTCCTACACCGTCAACACCTACGAGCGAAGCGCCGGCCTGAAGCCGACCGCCACCCACAAGCGGCCGGGTCTCCCGGATCTGGTCGCCGGGTATCAGGCGACCACGATCACTTCTGCCACCACTTCCGTGACCACGACGGGATCGCGGACCTCGTCCGCGGTGACGAACAGGGACCCGGCGAAGGACAACCGGGTCACCACTTCGCTGAGTAGCGCTGACGCCACTCCGGACGTGTGTACTCGCACCCGGTACGCCGAATCCGAGAACCTGGCGATCACCGGACTGGTGTCCGAGGTGTACGTGGTCTCCGGGGTCAATGCCTGTACTGCGGAGGCGTCGTCCGCCAACACGGTGTCCGGCGTCCGCACGTTCTACGACGGCCAGGGCTTCGGCTACGCGGGCATCAAGGGCGAGGTCACAGGTGTCCAGGTGCTGGACCACTACGACGCCAATGGTGCGGCCCAGTACGTCACCACGGCGACTACCGCTTACGACGTCTATGGCCGGGTTGTCTCTGTGAGCGACCCGACCGTCCGAGACGGCGTCAACCCGGGTGGTGCCGTCACCACTACTGCCTACAGTTCTGCCGGCCCCGGTGAGCTGCCCAACCGCGTGGTCACCGGAACCCCGGCCCCGGAGGGTGCACCAGACGCCGGAGCCCGGCGCGAGAGTACCGTTACCTACAACCCGTCCCGTGGTCTCGCGCTCGAGACGACGGACGTCAACGCCCATACAGTCATCCAGTCCTATGACGGTGTGGGTCGGCTGAAGGCGGTCTGGACTCCAGGCCGTGACACGACGGCGGGTGCCAACTTCACCTTCGACTACGCGGTGAACGGCACCAAGTCCCCGTCTGTGATCACCAGTCGGACACTTCGGGCGGGCGGCAAAAGCTATGGAGCCTCCGTCCAGATCCTGGACGGTTTGGGCCGAGTCGTGCAGACTCAGGGCGATCCGGCGGTCTCCTCGTACCACGGCCGTCTGGTCGCGGACACGTTCTACGACTCGCAGGGGAGGGTCAACCGGAAGTACAACAGCTACTACGAGGACACCACCACTCCGAACACCACCCGGTGGATCCCCGACGGCGCGAAGGTGCCGAGCGTGAGCGTGATCCAGTTCGACGGCCTGGGGCGTGCGGTGAGCACCCAGTTCGTGGCCCTGGGCACGCCGCAGACCACGACCACCACGGCGTACCCGGGGGCGGACCGCACCGACGTGTCGCCGCCGACCGGCGCGACCGCCACCAGCACCGTCACCGACGCCCGAGGCCGTACCACCCAGTTGTGGCAGTACCGGACGCCGACAGCGACGGGGAATTCGGCTGACGCCGATGTCTCCACCTACACCTACACCCCGGGCGGCCAGACGGCCTCGCGCGCCGATACCGCAGGGAACAGCTGGAGCTACGTTTACGACCAGCGTGGTCGCCAAGTCAGGGCCGACGATCCGGAGACCGGCGTCTCGACCCGTACCTACGACGGCGCGGGCCGGTTGGCCACCACCACGGACGGACGTGGTCAGACCGTCGCTTTCACGTACGACCTGCTGGGCCGCAAGACCGGCACCTTCAACGGCACCGTCGACCCGGCGAACCAGTTGACCGGGTTCACTTACGACACCGTGGCCAAGGGGCAGGCGAGTTCTTCTACGCGCTACGTCGGTGGCGCCGGGGGCGCGGCCTACAGCAAGTCCGTGAGTCAGTTCGATGCCGCCTACCGGCCGACGAAGAGCACGGTGTCCATTCCGGGCAGTGAGATCGGCAAGACCGGTCAGGCGACCTTCGACTACACGGCGGCGTACGACCCGATCAGTGGCTCCATCATGGCGGACGGGCGTGCTGCGGCGGGTGATCTGGCGCAGGAGTCGGTCAACTACACCTACGAGTCCTACGGTGAGCTGAACGACGTCAGTGGGGCCGGTTACACGTATCTGCGGCAGGCGGACTGGGACGCCTACGGGCGCAACATCCGTACCACGATGAACCCGTGGGGTACGCAGATCGTCGCGACGAACACGTACGACGAGCCGACCGGGCGTCTGCTGACCCAGTACGTCGACAAGCAGACCGCCACCACCGGCACCGTCCAGAACACCACCTACGCGTACGACCCGGCGGGTCAGATCACCGCGATCCGGACGATCCCGAACAACACCCCGGCCGCGACCGACCTGCAGTGCTTCACCCACGACTACCTGGGCCGGATCACCTCGGCCTGGTCGGACACGGGGAAGCTGAACCAGCCGACGCCGTCCCTGGCCGGTCAGGGAGCCTGCGCCAACGCGACGCCGACCAGCGGCGCGGTCGCCCCGGCGAAGACCACGGTCGGCGGCAGCGCGGCGTACTGGCAGGACTACACCTACGACGCGGTCGGCAACCGCACCAAGCTGGTCACGCACAACCCGACCGGCGACACCTCGAAGGACCTGACGATCGACCAGACCTTCCCGGCGCCGGGCAGCCGCAACACGCCGACCACCGCGGCCGGCACGGGCGGCGGCACCGGCGGTCCGCACGCGCCCACGACGGTGAAGTCCACCTTCCCCAACAACGGCAGCACTCCCGGCGCCAACCAGTACGACGCGGCCGGGAACACCACGAAGACCACCAACCCGGGCGCCAACAAGACCCTGGGTGCGGGCTTCGTGCTCAACCCCGGCGAGTCGGTGCGCTCCAACTCCGTCCAGCTGACCATGCAGACCGACGGCAACCTCGTACTGACCTCGCTGCGCACCGGCCTGGTGACCTGGTCGACCAACACCGCGAACCACCCGGGCGCGTGGGCGACCATGCAGGACGACGGCAACTTCGTGGTCTACGACCCGCAGCGCGTCCCGCTCTGGTCCTCGCAGTCGTGGATCGGGCCGAACAGCAAGTACTTCGCGGTCGTCCAGGACGACGGCAAGTTCATGGTGTACGCGCCGGGCTGGGTGCCCAAGTGGGACTCCAAGACCTGGAACCCCGTCGACGCGGCCAACGGCGCGGAGCTGACCTGGGACGCCGAGGGCAAGCTCGCTTCGATCAAGCAGGGCAGCTCCACCACCAGCTACGTCTACGACGCGGACGGCAACCAGCTGGTCCGCCGCAACCCGGGCAAGGTCACGGTCAACCTCGGCGGCGGCGACGAGCTCGTCTACGACACCGGCAGCAGGACCAGCACCGGCACCCGCTACTACACCCTCCCCGGCGGCGTCACCCTGGTCCGCCAGGGCCCGACCAAGCTCACCTACCAGTTCACCGACCACCACAACACCGGCACGCTCTCCATCGACTCGGCCACCACCGACGAGACCCGCCGCTGGACCGACCCCTTCGGCGTCCTGCGCGGCTCCGGCGCGACCAACTCCTGGGCCGGCGACAAGGGCTACGTCGGCGGCCTCAAGGACGACGCCACCGGCTTCACCAACCTCGGCGCCCGCCAGTACCAGCCGAGCACCGGCCGCTTCCTCAGCCCCGACCCGGTTCTGGCGGTGGCCGATCCACAGCAGTGGAACGCGTATGTGTACTCACACAACGATCCGCTGAACCGGTCCGACGGCACGGGGCTGTACGACCCTGATGTCCGCTGCCTGACGAGGCCCGACAGTCGAGACTGCCAGGCCATGTACGCCCCTGTCTCAACGCCCGATCCGAACGACGACAAGTACCGCATCGGCTCCCCGGCGGAACCCAACGTCGACTTCGGGGACGACTTCCCGTACGACCCCTCGGTCAAAGCGACGAACAGTGACAAGGCGAACTACGCCCAATGGCGCATGAAGGGCATTGCGGCACAGGTGTGCGGCAAGACGGGATGGAAGGGCTGCGATGGCTTCCAGAAGAACGCCTCTACCTTTGAGGACAGCGGCGACGCCTACATGCACTACATGGACGGGTCCGGGAGTGACTACATGGTGAACTTCGGGAAAGCGTACGAAGACGACGAGAACATACGTCAGCTGGTGGACGACGAGGTCGAATCGGCGCAGCGCTGGGCGGAGAAGATCGCGCTGAAGACGGGGCGCAAGGCCTTCAGCATGACGGGAGACGCTGTCACTGCAGCCGGGAAGCATCTCTATCCGGCGACGGAGAACTGGCAGAAGGCCCTTGGTGACTTCCACCTGTGGGGCAGTGCCGATGTCGCAGTGGAGGGGAACAAGGTGACGATGAAGCTCACTGTCCACGTGCTGGATCGGTATGACTTCAACCTGAAGGCGAAGGACATCGGCACCGGGACTCCGGACTCGGTGAACGGAAGGTTCGCGACCCTCGGTCTGGCGAAGCCCTACATGACCCGCGGTGGCCTGGAGACGACGGTCTCGTGGACGATCGGGGCGACCGGGTCGAAGAGCGGCGGAGGGAACGGCGTGGAGCACAGGTGACGTGCCGGTTCGGGTCGGCCGGAGGCCCGAGGCTTTCGGCCGACCCGAACTTCTCCGATTCGACCGGTACTTCATCAGCCAGTTACAGATGATCAAGGGACAACGATCTTATGAAGCGCATGATGGCGAGTCGGCGGCGTGGGGCTGCGACCGGGGTGCTGATGTCGGTTCCCGCCGCGTTGTTGCTTGCCACGGGCTGCGGAGCCGGCTCGAAGACGGCAGCCACCGAGCAGGGTGTGGACCGCCGGCCCACTGCCGTCGCCACGACTCCGGCGCAGGTGCGGACGGACCTCGAACCGCTGACGCGCCGTTTCCCGCAGTTGGGTTCGCTGTCGGCGGCGATGTGGGTCGACCGGGTGCTGACGCAGAACTCCGTGACGTGGGTACCCGGGCCGACCGACGTGAGTGTGCAGGGGGTGGCGCAGGTCGAGCCGGCGACGCTGGCGGAGATCACGGGGAAGGGGACGTGGGAGGAGGTCTCCATCGGTTGCGGCGTCCCGCAGGAGATCGCCGCCGAGGTGGGCGACCCGACCAGGTGGCTCCACAGCAGGGCCTTCGACGAGTCGGTCACCCGGACCCAGTACTCGGGGAGCTTCTACTTCGACAGGCAGGCCAGTCGGGTCTACTTCTGTACGGTCAACCCGAAGATCAGGGAGGAGAGTTGAGCGGCTGCGGGCTTGGGTGAGCGGGAGCAGCCGAGCGGGTTTCCGGTACGGACCTCGTACTGGCCGGCGCCGCCCCTGCCGGGGCTCACGGGTGATAGACGACCTCCGGGAAGGCCGTCGACGGGCCGTCGAGGAGGTTGCCGCAGGGCGGCCCCCCACCGAACGCGCAGGGCGCTCGGCGAGGGGCCGCGATGGTATCCGGCCTCCGGGGGATTACACGCCCGCGGGGGTCTCGTTGTCGAGGATCCAGTGCTGGTTCGCCTGGATCCCGCACGGCCGGACGGCCAGTGCGGTGGTGTTCTGAGTGTTGGACGCGGGCAGGTCCAGGCACCTGTTCGACGCCGGGTTGTAGAGCGTGCCGTCGTAGCGGCGGATCCAGGTCTGGGCGCCGGAGTTGCTGCACGGCTGCGAGACGACCGGGGTGCCGTCGATGACGTTGGCGTCCCGGGTGCCCAGGCAGAGGCCGTTCGGCACGGTCTTGAGCTGGTTGTCCCGGGTGGTGGTGAAGTGCTGCTTGTCACCGTTCCAGCAGTCGTAGATCACCACCGGCGAGCCCGCGGTGCTGCCCCAGTTGTCCAGGCACTTGTGCTTGTCGACCGCACTGCGGATGTGGACGATGGACTGCGACGTGGCGACGGTGTTCACCTGGGGGTCGGTCAGCGCGTACGGGTAGACCCGGACGTCGCCGATCGCGCCGTTGACGTAGTCGCCGGCGGCGCCGTTGTTGTACGTGGCGCCGCCGATGTTGAGACTGCCCGCCGGGGGCTTCCACGCGGTTCCCACCTTGGTGGAGCCGACGGCCAGGCCGTTGACGTACAGGGTGGCCATGCCGTTCGCGGCGTTGTAGGTACCGGTCAGGTGGGTCCACTGGCCGATCGTCGCGGTGGTGACGGCATTGCGGTCGTACGCGGCGTACCAGTCGGTCGCGTTGTCGCCGTTCGGCAGGACGAAGGCCCAGTTCTTGAAGACCGTCGAGTACTGCAGGAAGAACGGGCTGTTGTTGTCGCCGGTGAGCGAGACCGCTGTCTGGTACTTGTCGGTGTTGTTGATCTTCACCCAGGCCGAGACGCTGTAGCTCTGGGTGGTGTCCAACCCCGGGGTGTTGGAACCGGAGTTGACCGGTGCGGTGGTGCGGTAGAGCGTCGCGCCGTCGAATGCGGTCGCCTTGTCCGCCGCGCGGTTGTGGTCGGTGGTGAGTGCGGCCCCGGCGGGGTAGGCGGCCTTGGGATCGCCGCCGTTCTTGTACAGGGTGTTGGTGCTGCTGCTGTCACCGGTGCCGTCGAGCGCCCACCACTGGGGGGCGACCGAGATGTTCCCGATCGGGGTGGAACCGGTCAGCCAGGTGTAGCCGGCCGACGGGGTGCCGGGGGTGGTGGGCTGGCCCCACCAGATCTCCAGGGTCCCGTCGGTCTTCCGGGCCCAGAGGCCGGGGTTGTCGTTGCCGGTGAGGTCGCCGTCCGAGCCGATGACCGGGTAGGTGTCGGTGGAGACCCAGCCGATCCGGGTGCCGCCCGGCAGCATCTGGGTCAGCGTCGGGACGAGCAGCGGCTTGCCGTTGCTGTCGTTGATGGGAACGCCCTGGTTGTCGATCGCGAGGACCGTCCCGGTGGCAAAGGTGTAGGCGAGGATGTCGTCCTTGGGCCCGTCGGCGGCGGCCGCGAGGTTGCGGGCCCACAGGCCCGGGTGGCCCTGCTTGGCCCAGTCGCCTGGGGTGATCAGCTCCTTGTTCTTCCACCCGGACGCGGCCAGCCGGACGGGCTTGCCCAGGGTGTTGGCGTTGGTGGCCGGGTAGTACCACAGGGCCGCGTCGGCACCGTTGTCGGTGCTCTCGATGGTGAGCAGGCCGGTCTTGTTCTTGAAGCCCAGCTTGGGGTCGAGGTCGGTGGAGACCGGGTCGCCGAGGGCGGCGATGCGCAGCGTGCCGGACCAGTCGGCGGCGTTGTAGCCGGCCGCCGTCAGCCAGGAGCAGTCCTCGGTGGAGGTCTTCACGCACTTCGGCTTGGCGATCGGCACGGACTTGTCGATCCGACCGTAGACACCGGTGTTCCCGGGGTTCGGGTAGAGCTTGAGCTCCGGGTCACCGGGCGCGTGGGCGAACACGTCGTCGATGTTGTTGCCGCCGGTGAGCGTGCCGCGGTGGGCGATCTGGATGTTGTTCCAGCCCTTGCCGCCGGGCGCGTCGGCCGGGGTCGCGACGGCCGCCACGGCCGGGGTGCGGACCTTCGAGTTGCCCGGCGCGTTGTAGGCGCGCAGGTAGCCGGCCTGGTCGGGCTGCAGGATGTCGGGGGCACCGTCGCCGGTGACGTCACCGAAGACCGGCGGCGGGCCGTCCGGGTTCCACGGCACGTAGAAGGCGTACTGCGCGACCGGCGAGACGTTGCGCGCGTTGTCCATCACCTGCATGTACAGGATGTTGGTGCCCCAGCGGGAGAGCGTGACGGGGAAGCCGTCACTGATGCCGCCGCCGCAGTACCAGCCGTCCCCGGCGAACTGCGGGTCCCAGGACCAGCGCGCGCAGACCACACCGGAGGCGTTGCCGCCCGGGGACGGGTCGGCCGCGGTGTACGGCACCAGGCCCTGCTGGCCCACGTGCTTCCTGGTCACCTGGCCGTTGCCGGACGGCGGGAGCTTGTAGTCGAGCTCGGTCTCCGGCAGCAGGGAGTTGACGTCCGGCACGGAGAGGGTCGGCGGGGTCAGGTCGACACCGAAGCGGCAGGGCGGGCTCCCGGCGGAGCGCTGGACCAGCCCGTCGCTGGCCATCACGTCCCAGCCGTACACGTGGCCGTCCTGGAGCAGGCCCTGCTTGACCTGGAACGCGGCCGTGCCGCCGTTGGCCACCTCGGGGGTCTGACCGCTGTCGGCCCGGTTGGTGTCGGCGTAGTCCCAGATGCCCATCCAGCCGTAGAGCGACTGCTGGACCGGGCTGCTGACCGTCGCGTTCAGGGTGACGGAGCCGTTGAAGCCCGACGCGGAGTTCATCCAGCCCATCGTGCCGTTGCCGCAGCCCTGGTTGTTCGCCCACGGCACGGCCGTGGTGGGCGCGGGCGAGGCGAAGGTGCCGGTCGGGACGTTGGGGACGCGGTCGTACTCGATCTCGACGGCCGGGTTGTAGCCGAGCCGCTTGAACGCGGCCATGTTGGACTCGTCGCGGGCGAACACCCCGAAGGTGAGGGTGTCCAGGGAGGTGCCGTAGGAGCGGTAGACCCCGGTCACGTCGTAGTTGAACTGGTACTCGCCGCCGCAGCCCGGCTGACCGGCACCCGGGACCGAGGCCTCGCCGAGCCGGCCGCCCTGGTTCACGGGCGGGTTGCTCCAGGTGGTCTGGTCGCTGATCGGGCTGGTGAGGTAGAGGTCGAGGGTGTACTTGTTGGTGCAGGAGAAGTCCGAGGACTCGTGCTCCCACACCGACATGGTCGCGCGGTTGATGATCGCGCCCCGGTACCAGTGGGTGTCGAACTGGAAGTACGAGCGCTCGATGCCCTTGTCGACCCGGTAGCCCTGGTAGCCGACACCGGGACGCGCGTACTGGTCCCCGCCGGCGGTGGTCCGACCGATGTTGGCCTTGCCCGGGTAGGCGGCCTGGGTCCAGGTCCAGTTGTTGGCCACGTTGCGGTCGGGGATCCAGGCCGGGTCGATGAACCAGGGGCCCTGGCCCTTGCCGAGCACCGCGTCGTCGGTGGTCAGCTCGACCGCGTCGGCCGTGACGGTGGTCGACATGGTGGCGACCTTCGCGCCGTCGCCCGGCCCCTCGGCGGTGCTGCGCGCCTCGGTCCGCGCCTTCGGGGCGTCGCCCGCCGCACCGCTCAGCGCGGGGGCCGACTTGGCGGCCGCCACCGGAGCGGCGGCCGAGCTGTCCCACATCTGCGGGCTGGGGGCGTGCCAGCGGGACGTGCCGTCGGCGGTGGTGGCGGTGAGGTTGCCGGCCTCGTCGGCCCGGACGGACACGCCCTTGCCCCGGGTGCCGAAGCG
>NZ_JBEZUT010000266.1:0-12456 GCF_040636595.1 Kitasatospora sp. NPDC036755 | reverse complement strand
CCCTGGCCCGGCAGCTCACCGCGGCCGGCCTGCACAGCTGCGAGCCCGAGGCCGCCGTGGTCTCCGTGCGCGCCCCGGGCCCGGAGGCCGCCGTCGCGTGGGCCGCCGACTGCCGCCGGGCCGGCCTCGCCGTCGGCTGCTTCCGCCCGCCGTCCGTCCCGGACGGCATCTCCCGCCTGCGGCTGACGGCCCGGGGCGATCTGACGGACGGGCAGATCGCCGAGGCCGTGCGGATCGTCGCCGAACTCGCCCCGGCGGGCGCGCACCGCTGAGGCCCGGCGCCGGGGAGGAGGGGCCCTGACGGGGAGGGCCCCTGTCGGGGGCCCTACTTCTTCTTCGCCCGGCTCGGCTGGACCCTGGGCGGCTCGCCCTTCGCCTTGGGATGGTCGGGCGGGTACGGGAGTTCGCCGAGGCCCTCGTCGTGGAGCTGCTTGTCGTACAGCTCCAGCAGGGCCTCCAGGCGGAACGCCTGGCCGTCCATCCCGGCGTTCAGGTCGCCGAGTTCGGCGAACCGGGCGGGCAGAGTGCGCAGGTCGAAGTCCTCGGGCGCGGCGTCGTCCAGCTCCTCCCAGCGCAGGGGGGCGGAGGCGGTGGCGCGCGGGCGGGCGCGCAGCGAGTAGGCGGAGGCGATGGTGCGGTCGCGTGCCATCTGGTTGTAGTCGACGAAGATCCGCTCGCCGCGCTCCTCCTTCCACCAGGCGGTGGTGACCTTCCCGGGCATCCGCTGCTCCAGCACCCGGCCGAGCGCGATCACCGCGTGCCGCCCGTCGGTGAAGGTCCACTCGGGCGCCAGCGGCACGTAGACGTGCAGTCCGCGCCCGCCGGAGGACTTGGGCCAGCCGCGCAGCCCGTACTCCTCCAGCAGGGCGCGCAGCTCGTGGGCGGCGCGGACGGCGTCGTGGAAGTCGGTGCCGGGCTGCGGGTCGAGGTCGATGCGCAGTTCGTCCACGTGGTCGGTGTCGGAGCGCCGCACCGGCCAGGGGTGGAAGGTGAGGCAGCCCAGGTTGGCCGCCCAGAGCACGGCGGCGGGCTCGGTGGGGCAGATCTCGTCGGCGGAGCGGCCGCTGGGGAACTCGATCCGGGCGGTGGGCAGCCACTCCGGCAGGCCCTTGGGCGCGCGCTTCTGGTAGAAGAACTCGCCCTCCACCCCGTCCGGGAAGCGCTGCAGGGTGGTCGGCCGGTCGCGCAGTCCGCGCAGCACCCCGTCGGCGACGGCCAGGTAGTACTGAGCGACGTCCAGCTTGGTGAAGCCGCGCTCGGGGTAGTACACCTTGTCCGGGTTCGACAGCCGGACGGTGCGCCCGGCGACATCCAGTTCCACGGCTGAGCCCATGCCCCTCACGCTAAGCGCCGCGCGCCCGGCGCGCGCCCCGGGGCGAACCGGGTGAGGATCGGACGCATGGACCTGCCCGTGATGCCACCGGTGGCGCCGATGCTCGCCAAGTCCGTGGCCAGGATCCCGCCCGGGGCGCAGTACGAGGCCAAGTGGGACGGCTTCCGCTCGATCGTGTTCCGCGACGGCGACGAGGTGGAGCTCGGCAGCCGCACCGGCAAGCCGCTGACCAGGTACTTCCCCGAGCTGGTGGAGGCCTTCCGGCGGGAGCTGCCGCCGCGCTGCGTGCTGGACGGCGAGGTGGTGATCGCCCGGGACGGACGGCTGCGCTTCGAGGAGCTGCTGGAGCGCATCCACCCCGCCGCGAGCCGGGTGAAGCTGCTCGCCGAGCGCACCCCGGCCTCCTTCGTGGCCTTCGACCTCCTCGCCCTCGGGGAGGAGAGCCTGCTGGACGAGCCGCTGTCGGTGCGCCGCCCGGCCCTGGAGGCCGCGCTCGCCGACGCCGCCGACCCGGTGTTCACCGCCCCCGCCACCACCGACCTCGACCTCGCCCGGACCTGGTTCGCCGAGTTCGAGGGCGCCGGCCTGGACGGGGTGGTCGCCAAGCCGCTGGACCAGCCGTACCGGCCGGGCGAGCGGACCATGTACAAGATCAAGCACGAGCGCACCGCCGACTGCGTGGTGGCCGGCTACCGCGAGCACAAGAGCGGCCCGGTGGTCGGTTCGCTGCTGCTCGGCATCTTCGACGACGACGGCAGGCTCCAGCACGTCGGGGTCTGCGCGGCCTTCCCGATGGCCCGGCGCCGCGAACTCGTCGAGGAACTGGCCCCGTTGCGGGTGACGGACCTCTCCCGGCATCCCTGGGGCGGCTGGGCGGACGAGGCCGCGCACGCCGAGGGCCGGCTGCCGGGGGCGGTCAGCCGCTGGACCGGCGGCAAGGACCTCTCCTGGATCGCGCTGCGCCCCGAGCGGGTGGTCGAGGTCGCGTACGACCACATGGAGGGCACCCGGTTCCGGCACACCGCGCAGTTCCGGCGCTGGCGGCCGGACCGCACCCCGGAGAGCTGCACCTACGCGCAGCTGGAGGAGCCGGTCTCCTACGACCTCGGCCGGGTGCTGGGGAGCTGACGCCTCGTCAGGAAAAGTGCGGGGCTGCCCGACCCGGCAGGGTCGGGCAGCCCCGCATGGTGGTTCAGGAGACGTGCAGCGTGGGTGCGGGCGAGGTGGCCCCGGTCTCCGTGGGCGAGACCCCGGGCGACGGCGAGGCGGTGGGCGAGACCGTCGGGGACGGGGACGGTGACGGGGAGGCCGTGGGCGAGCCCGTCGGAGAAGCGGTCGGTGAGCCCGTCGGGGAGGCGGTCGGGGACGGGGAGGCCGTCGACGAGCCCGCGGCGGGCGGAGTGGGCAGGGTGTAGACGTTGTTCGGCGAGACGATCTGGGTGATCGCCCGCGCCAGGAACGTCGAGGGCTCCGACTGGTCGTGCGTGATGTCGGTGTTGAGCAGGATGACCAGGCTGGCCTTGGCCTGCGGCAGGTAGATCACCACGCTCTCGTACCCGGGCAGCGAGCCGTTGTGACCGATCCACCCGTGGGTGGTGAACACCCCGAAGCCGTAGCCGAGGTCGGGGGTGTCCCCGGTGGACTTGAACTTCAGCCGCTCCGCCTGGGTGGCGGGCTTGAGCAGCGGTTCGCCGGTGGCCAGCTCCTTCGACCAGGTCTGGAGGTCGGCGAGGGTGGAGATGACGGCGCCCGCCGCCCAGCCCCAGGACGGGTTCCAGTCGGTGGCGTCCTCGACCGCGCCGCTGGCCGTCTGGTTGGTGTAGCCGTGGGCGTGCGGGTCCGGGAAGGCCGCGTCGGTCGGCAGGCTCGTCCTGGTGAGCCCGGCCGGGTCGAAGACCTGGGCCTTCAGGAAGTCGTTGAGAGGCTGCCCGCCGACCTTCTCGACCACCAGCCCGAGCAGGATCAGGTTGGTGTTGGAGTACTCGAACTTGGCGTCCGGCGCGAAGTTCGCCGGGTGCTTGAACGCGTACCCGAGCAGTTCGGACGGGGGGAACGGCCGGGTCGGGTCGTTGAAGAACGCCTGCTGGAAGCCGGAGTCCAGGGTGTAGTTGAACAGGCCGCTGCGCATGTCGCCGAGCTGGCGCAGGGTGATCCCGTCGCCGCCGGGCACGTTCGGCACGTACTTGGAGACGGGGTCGTCCAGGCTCAGCTTGCCCTGGTCCACGAGCCGCAGGATGCCGGTGGCCGTGAAGGTCTTGGTCACGCTGCCGATCCGCATGTACAGGTCCGGGGACATCGCCGTCCCGGTGTCCTTGTCGGCGACTCCGAAGGCGCGCTGGTAGCTGCCGTCGGGGGTGGTGTAGCCGACGATCACCCCGGGGATGGAGACCTGGCTCATCACCTGCTTGATCGCGGTGTCCAGCCGGCTCGTGACGTCCGGGGTGAGCGCCACGACCCCGCCGGTGGGGCTGCCGGTCGGGGAGGGGCTGAGCGCGGCCGGCTCGGCGGTGACCGCCGGATCGGCCTTCTTCACGGGCTCGGAGCCCCCGGAACAGGCGGAGACGGCGAGCAGGCCGCTCAGCGCGAGGGCGGCGGAGGCCACCCGTACGGACCGGGGGACGGCCGGGCGCGGAGGGCGGGCCGCCGGTACGGAGCGGGGGACGGCCGGTCGGGGCCGCCGGGTGTCGGTCATCGGCGCAGTCGGGCCTCTCTGGGGCGGACGGCCCCTTGGCGGAGGGCCCCGGAGCGCGGCTCGGCCTGGCCGGAGCGCTGCTCCACGGGGCCGCGGGGGGAGCGCCGCCACCGTAAGCACCCGGGTGGTGCGGCCGCGCGCGGGTCGGTGCCCGGCTGGACCGAACGGGAGCACGGTCAGCCGAGTGCCCCGCCCGGCTGGCGGACCGCCGCCGGGCACCCCCGGTCGGGCCCGCCGCCGGGCACCCCGGCAGGGCCCCGGCCTGCCCTGTCCGGCCCCCCTCCGGTGTCGCGCGGACCGCCCCCGCGCTCGGCCGGACGGGTGAGCACCGGCATGCCGCACCCGCCGTCGGCCGCCGCTCGGGCACGATCGTTCAGCCCAGCTGTGGCCGCCCTTAAGAATTCCTCGATGGACCGCACCCCCTCCGACCAGGCAGATTTCTGCCTGCCCGGAGCGTGCCCGTCAGGAGCGGCCGAACCGGGCTCCTCCGGCCTGCCCCCGCGACCCGCAGGCCGCCCCACCCGCACGTCAGGAGCCGCCGTGAAGGCACTCGTCAAGCAGCAGGCCGAGCCCGGGCTCTGGCTGATGGACGTCCCCATGCCCGAGATCGGCCCCGGCGAGGTGCTGATCAAGGTGCTGCGGACCGGCATCTGCGGCACCGACCTGCACATCCGCAAGTGGGACGGCTGGGCCCAGCAGACCATCAGGACCCCGCTGGTGCTGGGCCACGAGTTCGTCGGCGAGGTCGCCGAGATCGGCGCCGGGGTCGCGGACATCGCGATCGGCGACCTGGTCAGCGGCGAGGGCCACCTGGTCTGCGGCAAGTGCCGCAACTGCCTGGCCGGCCGCCGCCACCTGTGCCGCAACACCGTCGGCCTGGGCGTCAACCGCGACGGCGCCTTCGCCGAGTACGTGGCCCTGCCCGCCTCCAACGTCTGGGTGCACCGGGTGCCGGTCGACCTGGACGTGGCCGCGATCTTCGACCCGTTCGGCAACGCCGTGCACACCGCGCTGTCCTTCCCGCTGGTCGGCGAGGACGTGCTGGTCACCGGCGCCGGCCCGATCGGCATCATGGCCGCCGCCGTCGCCAAGCACGCCGGCGCCCGCAACGTGATGATCACCGACGTCTCGCCGTACCGCCTGGACCTGGCCCGCGAGGTCGGCGTGACGCTGGCGCTCGACGTCTCCCAGCACACCATCGAGGAGGGCCAGCGGAAGCTCGGCCTGCGCGAGGGCTTCGACGTCGGCCTGGAGATGTCCGGCCGCCCCGAGGCGATGCAGTCGATGATCGCCAACATGACCCACGGCGGGAAGATCGCCATGCTCGGCCTGCCCGCCGAGCAGTTCCCGGTGGACTGGGCCTCGATCGTCACGTCGATGATCACCATCAAGGGCATCTACGGCCGCGAGATGTTCGAGACCTGGTACGCGATGTCCGTGCTGCTGGAGGGCGGCCTGGACCTCAGCCCGGTGATCACCGGCCGCTACGCCGCCACCGACTTCGAGGCCGCCTTCGACGACGCCGCGGGCGGCAACTGCGGCAAGATCATCCTCGACTGGACCGCCTGAGCCACCCCGCCGACGCAAAAGGAGCCTGCTGTGTTCGACAACGTGCGCGCCGACATCGCCACGACCCTCGACGAGATCCGCGAGGCCGGCCTGTTCAAGCCCGAGCGGGTGATCGGCTCCCCGCAGAGCGCCGCGGTCACCGTGACCGCCGGCGGCCGCCCGGGCGAGGTGCTGAACTTCTGCGCCAACAACTACCTCGGCCTGGCCGACCACCCCGAGGTGCTCGCCGCGGCCAAGGACGCCCTGGACCGCTGGGGCTACGGGATGGCCTCGGTCCGCTTCATCTGCGGCACCCAGGACGTCCACAAGGAGCTGGAGGACCGCCTCTCGGCCTTCCTCGGCCAGGAGGACACGATCCTCTACTCCTCCTGCTTCGACGCCAACGGCGGCGTCTTCGAGACCCTGCTGGACGACCGCGACGCCGTCATCTCCGACGCGCTGAACCACGCCAGCATCATCGACGGCATCCGGCTCAGCAAGGCCCGCCGCCACCGCTATGCCAACCGCGACCTGGCCGACCTGGAGAAGCAGCTCCAGGACACCCAGGACGCCCGCCGCCGACTGATCGTCACCGACGGCGTGTTCTCGATGGACGGCTACGTCGCCCCGCTGCGCGAGATCTGCGACCTGGCCGACCGCTACGACGCCATGGTCATGGTGGACGACTCGCACGCCGTCGGCTTCGTCGGCGCGGGCGGCCGCGGCACCCCCGAGCTGCACGGCGTGATGGACCGTGTGGACATCATCACCGGCACCCTCGGCAAGGCCCTCGGCGGCGCCTCCGGCGGCTACGTCGCCGCCCGCCGCGAGATCGTCGCCCTGCTGCGCCAGCGCTCCCGCCCGTACCTGTTCTCCAACTCGCTGGCCCCGGTGATCGCGGCCGCCTCGCTCAAGGTGCTCGACCTGGTCGAGAAGTCCAACGAGCTGCGCGAGCGGCTGGCGGCCAACACCGCGCTGTTCCGCACGAGGATGACCGAGGCCGGGTTCGAGATCCTGCCCGGCGACCACCCGATCGCCCCGGTGATGATCGGCGACGCGGCCAAGGCCGGCCGGCTCGCCGAACTGCTGCTGGAGCGCGGCGTGTACGTCATCGGCTTCTCCTACCCGGTGGTGCCGCACGGCCAGGCCCGGATCCGGGTGCAGCTGTCCGCGGCGCACTCCACCGAGGACGTCGAGCGCGCCGTCGCCGCCTTCGTCGACGCCCGCGCCGCACTGGGCGAGTAGCCCCGAAGAGCTGCCCGTGGGCCGGACCGCTCGGAACCGGACCGGCCCACGGGCTCACGACCGCCGTGCGGCGGGGGCGATTCGATTCGCCTCCGCCGCACGGCCCGCACACCACCTGCCCCACCCTCCCGCACGGGGGCGGGACGCCGGCCCGGCCGACGTCCCGCCCCCGTCGTGGTTCCCGGGGTGTGATCGGGCTACTGCTGGTCGTCGTCCTCGCCCTGGTCGTCGTCGCCCGCGTGGAGCCGGGTGGGCTTGGCGAAGACCTGGGAGCCCTCGACCGCCGGGCCGTCGGTGCCGGCCACCAGGTTGCCGCTGGTCGAGTCGAACAGCACGGTCCTGCCGTTGGCCGACACGTACGGGTCGTTCGACGAGCCGTTGCCGAACGAGCCGTCGGGCGCGGTGGAGACCCGCTCGGTGCGGCCGGTGCGCAGGTCCTGGCGGTAGACGTCCCAGCCCGGGTGCTGCGGGCCCGCCACCAGGTTGTCGGCGGCGGAGGAGAAGTAGACCCAGCGGTGGTCGGCGGTGACGCTGGGGTGGCCGGAGGAGCCGACCGAACTGGTGCCGGGCAGGCCGCCGCTGATCCGCGTCACGGTGCCCGTCCGCAGGTCCCGGACGTGCAGCACGGTGTGGTAGCGGTGACCGTTGGTCGAGCCGCCGAGCTCGGGCAGGCCGTAGACCGCGTACCGGCCGTCGGGGCTGATGGTGGCGTCGAAGGCCGCACTGGTGAGCTTGCCCGCGGTGTCGTAGCTCGCGGGCGAGATCGTCCGGGAGGCGACGTCGTAGGTGTAGTAGGTGGCGGTGGTCGGGCGGGCCAGGAGCACCGACGGCGCGGCGGGCGGGGCCGCCTCGGCGCCGGGGGGCAGGTCGACGTCGCCGGCGGTGAGGGACGCGGCCGGGTCGGGCGTCTCCTCGGACGGCAGCAGCGCAGAGATCGATCCGAAGCCGATGGTCCGGCCGTCCGTGCTGATCGTCGGGCGGAAGGACGTGCTCTCGCCCGCCCGGCCGTTGTAGTCGCGGGAGACCAGCCGGGTGGTGTGGGTCCAGCGGTCGGTGAGGTAGACGTTGATCTTCCAGGTGTAGGGCCTGGCGAGCGAGGGTTCGGCGGTGGGCTCCGTGCCGGGCTCCGTGCCGGGCTCCGGCTCCGGCGGCACGACGGTCGGATCCAGGTCGTTCCGCGAGGACACGTAGACCACGTACCGGCCGTTCCCGCTGACCTGCGCGTTGTACGAGGAGTGGTACTGGTCCTTGTCGGTGTCGGTGGGGCTGCTGCTGACCAGCTCGGTGCGGCCGGTCCTGCGGTCCCTGATGTACACCTCGGTGCGGTCCTTGACCTGCGCGCCGGGCGCCACGTTCTCGCCGTCGCTCTCGAAGACGACGTAGCGGCCGTCGGCGCTGATCCCGGCCTGGTCGGTCGAGCCGCTCGGCGCCGCGCCCGAGTCGGACAGGTTGACCTGTTCGACTCGGCCGGTGCGCAGGTCCTTCACATAGGCGTTGCTCCAGCCCACCGGGGGCTGGGGCAGCAGGTTCGTGGCCCGGGACGTGAACAGGGCGTAGCGGCCGTCGGCGCTGAGGCCCTGGGCGGCGGACGGGAAGTCCGGCGCGGTGCCGTTCACCCCGGCGCTGACCTGGACGGTGCCCCGCGGCCGCGGGGCGGCCTGGGCGGGCGCGGCGGTGACGGCCAGGACGGCGGCGGCGGCCAGGACGCTGCCGGCGCCCGACAGCCACCGGTTGCGGGTGGTACGTGTCATGAGGTGTTCCTCCCCAATGGTCGCCCGGCCGGGCTCCCTCCCGGCGACGGGCTTTCGCAGAGCCAATCGTCGGGAGGGCCGAGGGGTCAACGTCCGTGGGTGATGTCGGCGGAAAATACGTCAACGGACGTATGGGGAAAGGGAATCAGGCCATCACAGGTGCCGCACGAAGACGTCCGTGGCGGCGTTGGTGTCGCCCGGCACCAGGTTGCCGTCGGCGGAGCTGAAGAGCACCGTGCCGCCGGTGGCGTCCACGGACGCGCCCAGCGAGTCGGCGGTGCCCTGCGCGCCGTCCCGGGTGAGGCTGACGCGTTCGATCCGGCCGGTCCACAGGTCCCGTCGGAACACGTCGCTGACGCCGTTGGTGTCGTCGGGGACGAGGTTGTCCGCGCTGGAGTCGAAGTAGACCCAGCGGCCGTCGGCGGTCATGGCGGGGGCGCCGGCCCCGGCCTCGGTCGTGGTGCCGGGCAGACCGGCGTTGGCCCGGGTCAGACCGCCGGTGTCCAGGTCCCGGACGTACAGGTCCATCCGGAACCGGTTCGAGCCGGGCCCTCCGATGCGGAACGGCAGGGCGAACAGGGCGTGCCTGCCGTCGGGGCCGAGCCGGGCGCCGACGGCGACGCCGCGCAGGGTGCCCTCCTCGTCCAGGCTGGCGCCGGAGACCTTGCCGGTGTCGGCCTTCCAGACGAAGTACGGGTAGAAGCGGGCCGGGGCCAGCCCGGGTGCTCCGTCCTCGGCAGCGGTGGGGGTGGTGGCGGTGGGGGTGGCAGCGGCGGCCGGGGCCTCCGGCAGCAGGTTGCTCGCCCGGGAGGTGAAGCCGACGGTGGAGCCGTCGGCGCTGATCGTCACCCCGTACGAGGTGTTGTTCGCGGCCTCGCCGTCCACGCCGGTGGTGACCACCCGGGTGGTGCCGGTACGGCGGTCGGTGACCAGGACGTTGAAGTAGCGCGGGTTCGAGCCCGGGGCGAGATCGGCGCGGTTGGACAGGTAGGCGACGTAGCGGCCGTCCCGGCTGATGGACGGGCTGTCGGAGTACCCGCCGCCACCGGGCCCCGCGGTGACCAGTTCGGTGTGCCCGGTCCAGCGGTCGCGGACGAAGACGTCGCTGGGGTGGGAGGGTTGGTCGGGCACCACGTTGGTGGCGGTGGTGCTGAAGGCCACGTAGCGGCCGTCGCCGCTGATCGAGGCCGTGGTGGTGGGGGCGTTCAGCGGGGAGCCGTCGTCGGCGACGCTGACCCGCTCGATGTGCCCGTTGCGCAGGTTCCGGACGTACACCTCGTCGGAGTTCGGGGTGCCGGCCACGGGCAGCAGGTCGGTGGCGGCGGAGGTGAAGAGCGCGGAGCGGCCGTCCTCGCTCAGCCCGAGGGCCGACGAACTCCCCTTGAGCTGCTCGCCCTTGGGGCCCTCGCTGATCCGGGCGGTGTCGCCCTTGGGCGGTTTGGCCTCGGCGGCGGGCATCGCGGCGCCGGCGGCCACGGCGGTGGCCGCCAGCAGTGCGGCGGCACGGGCGAGCCGTCGGCGGGCGGGTGCGTGCGTCATGGTCGGTCCTCCCCTGGTGGCGGTCCCGGGCCCACGGCCCCCGCGGCCCGGTCGGGGAGAGCCAAGCGTCGTACGGGTGGTCGGTCAACGACCGGTGGCGATTCCGTTCGGAAATACGCCACCGGTCGTATGCGGCAAGGGAGTCAGGGCGTCACAGGTGGCGCACGAAGACGTCGAGCACCTCGTTGGTGTCGCCCGGGACGAGGTCGCCGTCGTCGGCGTTGAAGAGCACCGTGCCGCCGGTGGCGTCCACGAACGGGCTGTAGGACGAGGACGTGCTCTGCGCGCCGTCCCGGGTGAGACTGACCCGCTCGATCCGGCCGGTCCACAGGTCCCGTCGGAACACGTCGCTCACGCCGTTGGTGTCGCCGGGGACGAGGGTGGCGGCGCTGGAGTCGAAGTAGACCCAGCGGCTGTCGGCCGTCATCACGCCGCCGGAGGAGGACCACTGGGTGCCGGTGCCCGGCAGGTCGGTGTTGACCTTGGTGACCTTGCCGGTGGCCAGCTCCCGGACGTACACGTCCAGCCGGATGCCGTGGGCCGGGCCGGGGGAGCCGCCGACGAACACCGGGAGGCTGTAGATCGCGTAGCGGCCGTCCGGGCTGACCTTGGCGTCGTACGAGACGCCGGTCAGCTCGCCGGCGCCGTCCAGGCTGCCGCCGATGATCTTTCCGGTGTCCGCCTTCCAGACGTAGAACGGGTAGTAGTGGGGGCCCGCCAGGGACGGCCCGGGGCCGGCCTCCGAGGGGTCCGCGCCGGCGGGGTCGGTGCCAGCGGGGTCGGTGGCGGCGGGGTCGGCGGTGGCGGGGTCGGCCGGGGCCTCCGGCAGCAGGTTGCCGGCCCGGGAGGTGAAGCCGACGGTGGAGCCGTCCGCGCTGATCGTCGGGGCGAAGGAGTTGTTGTTCGCGCCCTCGCCGTCCGTGCCGACGGTGACCAGCCGGCTGGTGTGGGTCCAGCGGTCGGTGACGTAGACGTTGTTCTTGCCGCGCCGTACGGTGCCCGGGGCGAGGTCGCCGCGGTTGGAGACGTAGGCGACGTAGCGGCCGTCCCGGCTGATGCTGGGGCTGATGGCCCCGAACGGGCTCTGGTCGCCGTTGCCCGGCAAGGCGGGGGCGGTGACCAGTTCGGTGTGCCCGGTCCAGCGGTCGCGGACGAAGACGTCGCTGGGGTGGGAGGGTTGGTCGGGCACCACGTTGGTGGCGGTGGTGCTGAAGGCCACGTAGCGGCCGTCGCCGCTGATCGAGGCCATGGTGGTGGGGGCGTTCAGCGGGGAGCCGTCGTCGGCGACGCTGACCCGCTCGATGTGCCCGTTGCGCAGGTTCCGGACGTACACCTCGTCGGAGTTCGGGGTGCCGGCCACGGGCGGCAGGTCGGTGGCGGCGGAGGTGAAGAGCGCGGAGCGGCCGTCCTCGCTCAGCCCGAGCGGGGTCGAGTAGGCGTTGAGCTGCTCGCCCTTGGGGCCCTCGCTGATCCGGGCGGTGTCGCCCTTGGGCGGCTTGGCCTCGGCGGCGGGCATCGCGGTGCCGGCCACGGCGGCGGCCGCCAGGACGGCGGCGGTGCGGGCCGCCCATCTGCGGGTGCGTGCGGTCATGGCTGGTCCTCCCCTGTGATCGCCCGGCCGGGCTCCCTCCCGGCGGCGGGCTCTCGCAGAGCCAACCGCCGGGAGGGCCGGTGGTCAACGGGCTCGGGTGATCCCGTCGGGAAATACGTCAACAGGCGTATTCCGCAGGGGAGTCAGGCGCTCACAGCCGGCGCCGGAAGACGTCCGTGGTGGCGCTGTCGACGACGGGCGCCAGGTTGCCGTCCTCGGCGCTGAACAGCAGGGTCGTGTCCTCGTCGTCGACCTGGGGGAAGAACGCGGAGGTGGTGCTCTGCGAGCCGTCCTGGGTGAGGGAGACCCGCTCGGTGAGCCCGGTGCGGGGGTCGGTGCGGAAGACGTCGGCCTGGCCGTTGGTGTCACCGGGGACGAGGTCGGTGACCTCGGAGGTGAAGTACACCCAGCGGTCGCTCAGCGGCATCACGGGGTCGTACGACGACTCGAGGGTGCTGCCGGACAGCGGTTTGTCGACCTTGGTGGTCGCGCCGGTGGCCAGTTCGCGGACGTAGACGTCCTGGTGGCGGCCGTGCGAGCCGGGCCGGCCGCCCTCCTCGAAGACGGTGTAGACCGCGTAGCGGCCGGAGGGGCTGACCCGCCCGTCGTTGCCGGCGCCGACGAGCTCGCCGGCCGCGTCCCGGCTGACGCCGGTGATCTTCCCGGTGCGGGCCTCCCAGACGTAGTACGGGTAGGCGCGGATCCCGGCCAGCTCGGCGCGGGCGCCGGCGGTGCGCGGGGCCCGCGCGGCCCCGGC
>NZ_JBEZUT010000265.1:0-12568 GCF_040636595.1 Kitasatospora sp. NPDC036755 | reverse complement strand
GGCCCGGTGGAGTGGTTCTCACCCCGTGGGAAAACCCTTGGATCTGCGGTGGCCTGCTCCGCCTCACCGTCGGCGACGACGGGACCGCCACCGGCGTGTCGGCCGCCGACCGCCCCACCCCCGTTCGCACGACCCAAGGAGAGCTCCCCATGACCTTGCCCTCCGACGCGGCCTCCTCCTCCGCACTCCGTTCCTCCGGCTCCCCCGCTTCCGCCGCTTCCGCCGCTTCGGGGGCCGCCGGCGGGCTGGAGCGCGGGGTGCTCGGCACCGGCGACATCGTCTTCTTCGTCGTGGCCGCCGCCGCACCGCTGACCGTGATGGCCGGTGTGGCGCCGTTCGCGATCTCCTTCGGCGGCATCGGCACGCCGGTCGCCTACCTGGCCACCGGCGTGGTGCTGGCGCTCTTCGCGGTCGGGTTCACCACCATGACCGCGCACATCCGCAACGCCGGCGCCTTCTACGCCTACGTCACCCGGGGCCTCGGCCGGGCGGCCGGGCTGGGCGCGGCACTGCTGGCGGTGCTCTCGTACAACGCGATCCAGATCGGCATGTTCGGCGCCTTCGGATTCTTCGCCCACACCACGGCCGCCGACCTGCTCGGGCTTGACCTGCCCTGGCCGGTCTGGGCGCTGCTCGGGGTCGCGGTGGTCTGGTTCCTCGGGTTCCGCTCGATAGACCTCGGCGCCAAGGTGCTCGGGGCACTGCTGATCGCCGAGACCGGCATCTTGGTGGTGCTCGCGGTGGCGGTGCTGGTCAAGGGCGGGGCGCACGGGCTGAGCCTGACCTCGTTCGCTCCCGAGCACGTCTTCTCCAGCGGGATGGGCGGGGTGCTCGGGCTCTCCTTCGCCGCCTTCATCGGTTTCGAGGCCACCGCGATCTACCGCGAGGAGGCCCGGCAGCCGCACCGGACCGTGCCGCGCGCGACCTACGCCGCGATCGCCTTCCTCGGGCTCTTCTACACCTTCGTCACCTGGATGATCGTGCAGGCCTTCGGTGACACCGAGGCCGTCGCCACCGCCACCGCCGACCCGGCCGGGATGTTCTTCACCGCGATGACCGACTACGTCGGCGGCTGGGCGACGGACGTGCAGCGGGTGCTGATCGTCACCAGCCTGCTCGCGGCGCTGCTCGCCTTCCACAACACCATCACCCGGTACGGCTACGCGCTGGCGACCGAGCAGGCCGCACCGGCCGCGCTCGGCCGGATCCACCCGCGCCACGGCTCGCCGTGGATCGGCGGCATCGCGCAGTCGGTGCTGGCGGCGGTGGCCGTCGGGGTGGCGGCGCTGATCGGCGCGGACCCGTACGACCAGTTCTTCCTCTGGGTGAACTCCCCCGGGGTGGTCGGCATCCTGCTGCTCCAAGTACTGGCGGCCCTCGCCGTGTTCGCCTTCTTCCGTCGCAACCGGGCGGCCGCCGCGCGCGCCGGGGTGTTCCGTACGGTCGTGGCGCCGCTGACCGCCACCGTGCTGCTGTGCGGGGCCACCGCGCTGGTGGTGTGGCGGCTCGACCTGTTCACCGGTGCCGGTCCGGAGGTCAACTGGCCGCTGGTCGCCATCGTGCCGGTGGTGTTCCTGACCGGCGTCGGTATCGCCCTGCGGCTGCGGGCGCGGCGGCCGGAGGTGTACGCGCGGCTCGGGACCACCGAGGTCGACGCGGGCTGAGCGGCCGAGGCGCGGTGGGCGTCACCGGGGGGGGGCGGCACGGCAGGCGGGGTGGCGGGTGGGGTGAGTGCCCCGCCCGGACCCTGCCCTCGCCGCCGCCCGCTCAGGCCTGGCCGACGGCTTCGGCGAGCAGCCGGTAGGAGTCCAGCAGCGCGGCGCGGTCGTAGGTACTGGTGGTGACCAGGAACTCGTCCGCCCCGCTGCGCCCGACCAGCGCCGCCACCTCGGCGGCGGCCTGCTCCGGGGTGCCCGCGATGTGGCCCTTGAGCGACTGCTCGTACGCGGCCCGCTCCCGGGCGGTCATCTCCCGGGCCCGGATCTCCGCCGCCGGGGCCAGCGGCGGGAACTCGCCGTGGGTGCGGGAGTACGCACCGGACCAGGCCTCCGGGACGAGCAACTCGCGCGCCCGCTCGACCGTCCCGGCGACCGCCACCGTGCCCGAGACCACCACGTACGGGGCGGCGGCCTGCGCGGAGGGGCGGAACCGGGTGCGGTAGCGGTCGATCGCCGCGAGCATCCGGTCCTCCCCGCGCGCGGCGGCGATCACCAGCGGCAGCCCGGCCTCGGCGGCCAGGTCGGCGCCCGCACCGGTGGCCAGTACGAAGGCCGGGACGCTGAGCCCCTCGGCCGGCCGGGCGTGGACCCCGCGGTGCGCCTGCTGCGAGCCGTCGAAGTAGCCGAGGAGTTCGGCCAGCTGGGCGCCGAACTCCTCGGCGGCGTCCTTCTCCCGTCCGAGCGCCCGCCGGACCCCGTCGGTGAAGCCCACCGAACGCCCGAGCCCCATGTCGATCCGCCCCGGGAACAGCGCGGCCAGCACCCCGAACTGCTCGGCCACCACCAGCGGCTGGTGGTTGGGCAGCATCACCCCGCCGGTGCCGACCCGGATGCGGGTGGTGGCGGCCGCCACCGCCGCGGCGAGCACGGTGGGCGCCGATCCCGCCACCCCCGGCACGCCGTGGTGCTCGGAGACCCAGAACCGGTGGTAGCCGAGACGCTCCGCCTCACGGGCGAAGGCCACCGTGTCCCGCAGTGCCTGGGCCGGCTCCTCGCCCTGTCTGGTCCGGGAGCGGTCGAGCACGGAGAGCCTGGTCGTGGGCGCGGCGCTGGTCACGTCGGTGGACAACGCCCGCCCGCCGCGCGGGCATTCCCCGGGCGGCCCGGGTCGGGGCCGACCGCGGGCCGGTCAGGTGCCCGCCCCCGGTATTCGGCCCCGTCGGGCCTCCGGGGACCCGGCCGTGTCCCCGGCCGTGGTCCGAGTCACGGCCCCGGCCGTGGTCCGGGCCGCAGCCCCGGGCGTGGTCCGAGTCGCAGCCCCGGGCCTGGTCCGGGCCGAGGCCCTGGCCGGGCGGCGGCCCCAGGGCTTGTACACGGAGAGGATCACGTTGAGCAGGTAGAGCGTCAGCGCCACCGCCGGCACGATCACCGTGTTGTAGCGGACGAAGCCGAGGTCCGCCGCCGTGATCGGGCCGGTCGGGTGCGCGTCCGCCACCCGCACCGCGTCGTGCAGCCGGTCGGTGAGGGCGAGCAGCGAGGCCGTCATCGCCCCGAGCGTCAGCCAGAACTTGGCGCTCACCCAGTAGTACCGGAACAGCCCCCAGGAGGTGCCGAGCCCGAGCACCACCCCGCTGAGGAGGGTGAGCAGGCTCAGCGGCAGGATAAGCGCGTCTCCGAGCAGACCCATCGCCCGGTAGGCGGTGCGCAGCCGGTCGGCGTCCGTGGTCGTCAACGCCGCCACCGCCAGGGTGAGCAGGCAGAGCATCAGGGCCAGCCAGCTCACCGAGGCGACGACGTGCAGGACGACCAGCGGTTTGCGGACCGCCGGAGGCAGGCGGCGGCCGGCGGACGCCGGTGCCGCCACGCGCCGTGGCATCGGTTCGGACGCCGCGACGGCGCCGGTGGGCGAGCGCAAGGGGACCTCCTTCGAGTCCGGGTCACGAGGACGTCCCCAGGCTCTCCCGTCCGCGCCTCATCCGGCATCTGACGGTGGAAGTAACTTCGGCTACTCCCGGGCGAGTACGCTCTCCCGGCAATCGTCGGGCCGCGCCTCCCCCGGGAGTAGCACGACGGTAAGCACCCCCGGAAGCGGCACCGCGGGCGGCACTCCCGGGAGCGGCACCGCGGACGGCACCCCCGGGAACGCCGCCCGCCGCGCCTCCCCGGCGGCGGCCCGCCTCAGTCGGTCACCGCGAAGCCGTGGGCCGCGCCCAGCTGGTGCAAGGAGGCCTGGCCGGGGATCCCGTCCGCCGCTCCTCCCTCGTACCCGCAGCGCCGCTGCCAGGCCGCGTACGCGGAGACCGTGCGGGTCCCGAACGAGCCGTCCACCCACCGCTGGTCGAGCAGCCCCTCGTCGACGAGCGCCTGCTCCACCATCGCCACCTCGGCCGGGTACGTCAGGTGCCCCTGGGCGGCGCCCGGGTCCGTCCCGGCGGCCGCGAGCAGGTGGGACACCGAGACCGTCCGCTGCGCGGGCAGGTAGCCGAGCA
Organism: Kitasatospora sp. NPDC036755; assembly: GCF_040636595.1. Classification (NCBI taxonomy): domain Bacteria; kingdom Bacillati; phylum Actinomycetota; class Actinomycetes; order Kitasatosporales; family Streptomycetaceae; genus Kitasatospora; species Kitasatospora sp. NPDC036755. The sequence continues at coordinate 8,421 of NZ_JBEZUT010000265.1, read as the reverse complement.
GGCGCCGCAGCGAGCTCTCGCCGGGGATCCCGTCCGCCGCCTGCCCGGAGTAGCCCAGGCTCCCCTGGTAGTCCGCGTAGTTCTCGGTGTCCGCGTCCGTCCAGTTCGGGCCGGGGCCGGACTGGTAGTGGTCGCCGAAGCCGTGCGAGACCAGCGCCCGGCCGACCACCGTCACCTGGTAGCCCTGGGCGCCGTACCCGTACGGCAGGCCGTTGATGCTGACCTGGTAGCGAGCGGGCTCGGACTGCTGCGGGGGCGGGATGTTCGGTGAACCGGGCCCGATCAGGAGGTCCGGCCAGGATCCGGGGTCGGTGTGGTCGTTGTACGGCACGTGGGCGTGCGCGTACCAGCCGCCGGCGGCCTCCCAGATCCGCTCGTCGCGGTTGCCGGAGAAGTCGGTCGGCCGGCCCATCGGCCAGATGTCCGGCACGCCCCAGGAGGAGATCCAGGCGTGGATCCGGTCCCAGCCGGCGCAGGGGGTGTCGACGAGCCGCGGGTAGACGCCGCCCTGGTAGCGGCAGTAGGGGAAGAAGACCGCCTCGATCTGGATCACCACCCGCCCGGCCCGGTTGGTCCGGGTCGGGCTCTGGGCGGGGCTGAGCAGGCTCTTCGAGCGGGAGTCGGCCGGGAACAGCTGGGCCGTCCGGCCGCTGAACGGGTCCCAGACCAGGTGCGGCGCGGCACCGGAGCCGCTGCCGGTGAAGTAGCCGACCAGGTCCTCGTAGGAGCACCAGTCCTGCGGGGCGGCGGCGGTCGCGTTGCGGTCCCAGGTGATGTGGGCGATGGCCTTCGGCGGGTACTGCTGGTCGGTCGGTGCGTGGTCGCCGAGGTCGTGGATCTCGGCACCGGGCAGCCACAGTTCGGGCATTTCTGGCTCCTCCGAACGGTGTGAGGGCATCACCTCCGGTATCGGCAGGTACGGCTCGTGGATTGACCCCGAGGCGCAAATGCGCGGCGATGAACCCCCCTGGCCCGCGCGGCCGTTCGACTGCACGGGGGGCATTCGACCCCGTGTGCGAACCGGGCGCCCGTGCGGGGGCGGCCGATCGGGCGGGGGAGGGGGCGCATTCCACCCCACGGGGCCCCCGCTGTCAATCGTTGACATCAAAAGTGGTCTAGTCCACGGTGGTGCGGCGGACCGGCGCCGGCCCGCGCCCGGAGCTGTCGAACGCGATCAACTGGCCGTCGTGGAACCAAATCTGACGATCCGATGGAGTAACCCGCACCATGCAAAGAGTCTGCCTCGCCCTGCCCACCATGCGGCCCTGCCCCGAGACCATCGCGGACCTCGCCGAAGAGGCGGCCTACGCCGTCACGACCTTCGGGGTCGAGGTGCACCTGCTCGTCCTCGACACCACCGACGCCGACGCGTTCGCGAAGAACGCGGGCGCCGTGGCCGCGCTGGAGCCCACCCCCGGCGTGGTCGTCCACCACCTCGGCGAGGCGCGGCAGCGGGAGTTCCTGCGCCGGGTGGCCGAGCGCTCCGGCGCCGCCGACCCCGAACTGCTGCTCGACCTGATGCTCCCGCGGGCCGTCGCGTACGGCTCCTGCGTCAACCGACTCTTCCTCGGCGCGGCCGCCCTGGGCTGCACCTCGACGCACCTGCGCAACGACGACGCCGACTTCCAGGTCGTCGACGGGCGGAAGGTCTTCCCGATCCACCACGAGCTGCTCTCGATCGGCCGCCCGGCCGGCGAGGCGGCGGCCGGCGTGTCCCGCTCCGAGCTCGACCCGGCCGACGCGGACAAGCCGGTGATGCTGGTCAGCGGCTCCTTCATCGGCGAACTCAACGTGGACATCAGCGAGATCCACGAGCTGGACCCGGCCGTCTACCACGAGATCGTGCGCCTGTGGACCCCGCCGGTGTGGCCGGACGAGGACCGGGACGCCATGGTGGAGGTCTCCTTCAAGGGCGCCGGCGCCGAGCCGTTCGGCACCGACGAGTCCGTCCTCGGCGTGCCCGACATCTGGGACGTCTACATGTGCAACATCGCCCTGGACCACCGGGCCTACGAGGTGCTGCCACTGCTGCCCTCGATCGAGACCATCGGCAGCGACTACGCCCTGCTGCACGCCCTGGTCCACTCCCGGTTGCCCGGCGTCGTCCACAACCGCCACATCGTCAACTACTACACGCCCGAGCGCCGCACCGGCGCCGGCTTCGTCGACTACCAGCTGCGGTTCGTCAAGTTCCTGCTCTCGATGCTCTACCTGTACCCGGTCTACGGCGGGATGATCGACCTCGGCCGCGACCTGCTGGACGAGCGGCACGGGTTGCGGATCGAGCCGATCCTCGGCCTGGTCCGGGGCAGCGTCGACTGGGACCGGGCCGGGAACGAGCACTGCCTGGACGTGCTGGACAGCTCCTACCGCAAGCTGGGCGGCAAGTACGCCGAGCTCGCCGACGTGGTGGCCGGGCGGCGCCAACAGCTGCTGGACGAGGCGCGGGAGGACGCCGAGCGCTGGGCGGTGCTGGTGGAGGCCTGGGCGGCGCTGGTGGCCGCCTCCCGCGCCGAGGGCCTCGGCACCGCCTCGGAGGTTCCGGCCTGGTGAGCGAGGACCTCCGGATCCGGCTGCTGACCGACGACGACTGGGACGCCGTGGTCGCGCTGGAGCACGACGCCTACGCGGCCGACGGCCTGTCCGAGGGCCGGGAGGCGCTCCAGTCGCGGGCCCGCAGCTCGCCCGACACCTGCTTCGTCCTGGAGCGGCACGGCGCGGTGTGCGGCTACCTCCTGAGCCTGCCGTACCCGCCGTTGAGCTGCCCGGACCTCAGCCGCCCGGAGGAACAGGCCTTCCGCTCGACCAACCTGCACGTCCACGACCTGGTGATCGCCGAGGAGCTGCGCGGCCGCGACGTCGCGCTGGGCTTCATCCGGCACTTCCGGGAGCAGGCGAGCGAGCAGGGGTACGAGCGGATCTCGATGGTCGCGGTGCGCGGGACGGACATCCTGCTGCGGCTGCTCGGCTACCGGGCGCACCGGGAGGTGCCGGTGCCCGCCTGCTACGGACGGCGGGCGGTGTACATGTCCATGCCGGTGGGCTGAACGGGCGGGCGGTTCGTCGGTTCGCCCGCCCTCCGGCACCGGTCCTCCCGCACCGGTCCTCATGCACTGGTCGTCCTGTACCGGTCGTCCTGCACCGACCCTCCACAGATGATCACTCTTTCGGCCTAGCCACGGCTGCGGAACTCACCCCATCGGGTGAAGCTGTTGGCGGGCTGCGTCCCCTCCGCAGCCCGCCGGCAACACACGTCCGCACGCCCGCACGCCCGCACGACCGAGGAGCAGCGCATGAAGGCCGCCGTCGTCCGCGAGTTCACCGCACCGCTGACCGTCGAGGAGCATCCGGTACCCGAGCCGGCCGCGCACCAGGTCCGGGTCCGGATCGAGGCCTCCGGCCTCTGCCACACCGACATCCACGCCGCCCACGGCGACTGGCCGGTCAAGCCCAGCCCGCCGTTCGTCCCCGGGCACGAGGGCGTCGGCGTGGTCGAGGCAGCCGGCGACCGGGTCCGGCACGTCCGGGTGGGCGAGCGGGTCGCCATCCCCTGGCTCGCGGACGCCTGCGGGCGCTGCGACCAGTGCGTCACCGGCTGGGAGACGCTCTGCCTCCAGCAGCACAACAGCGGCTACTCGATGGACGGCGCGTACGCCGAGCACGCGCTCGCGCACGGCGACTACGTCGTCCCCGTCCCGGACGGCATCGACCCGCTGGACGCCGCACCGCTGTCCTGCGCGGGCGTCACCACCTACAAGGCGCTCAAGGTCTCCGACGCCAGCCCCGGCACCCGGGTGCTGGTCTCCGGCATCGGCGGGCTCGGCCACCTGGCCCTCCAGTACGCCCGGATCTTCGGCGCCGAGACCATCGCCGTCGACGTCACCGACGACAAGCTCGCACTGGCCCGCGAACTCGGCGCCGACCACGTCCTCGACGCCCGCACCCAGGACGTCGCCGCCGAGGTCCAGGCCCTCGGCGGTGCCCACGCCGCGATCGCCCTCGCCGTCAGCAACGCCTCCTTCCAGGCCGCCTACGGCGCGCTTCGGCGCGGCGGCACCCTCGTCCTGGTCGCCCTCCCGGCCGGCGGCAAACTCGAACTGCCGGTCTTCGAGACGGTGTTGAACGGCACCAAGGTCGTCGGCTCGATCGTCGGCACCCGCGAGGACCTCGCCGAGGTGTTCCGGCTGCACGCCCTCGGCCGCACCCGGGTGATCCGCGAGACCCGGCGGCTGGAGGACGTGAACGCCTGCTTCGAGGAGGTGCTGAGCGGCAAGGTCTCCGCCCGCCTGGTCTTCGACCTGCGCTGACCGGCCACGCGGAAGGGCCGGGCCGGACGCGTCGGACCGCGCCCGCCGGGGACAGGGCCGGGGACAGGGGCCGGCCGAAACGCACCCGTCGGCCACCGCCTCGGCGGCCGCACTCCGCCGGGCCCGCACATCGTCGGCGGGTCCGGCCGGCGGCGGGCACGATGTCCGGATGCCGTCACCGCTGTACGCCGTCGCTCTCAACCCCGCGCTGCCGCCCGACCTCCTGGGGCGGCTCGTCGCCGCCGCCGACGCCGACGAGGACCTGGCCCGCGCCCTCGCGGACCGGGCGGACCTCGCGCCGGAGCAGGTCCGGCGGCTCGCCGCACGCGACGAGGACACCGCCGTCCGGCTCGCCCTCGGCGGTCTGCTGCACGCGTCGGACGTCGACCCGTCCACCCGGCCCCTGGTCGCGCTCGCCCTGCTGGACGAGGGGCGCGGCGATCCGGCCTGGGCCCCGCGCCTGGCCCGGCATCCGGACCCGTACGTCCGGAGACTGCTCGCCTCCTGCCCCGGGCTGCCCGACGAGACCGCCGAGCTGCTCGCGGCGGACCCGACGATCGCCGTACCGGCCGAACTCGGGTGCCACACCGGCCGGACGGACCTGCTGGCCCGGCTCGCCGCGCACCCGGAGGCCGAGGTACGGCTGTGGGTAGCGGACAACCGGGCCACGCCGCCGGTCCTGCTGACGAGGCTGCTGGACGACGACGACGTCGGCGTCCGCCGCCAGGCCGCGGGCAATCCGGCGACCCCTGGCGCGGCGGCCGCCCTGCACCTCGACGACCGGCCGGAAGTCCGGGGCCGGCTCGCCGAGCACCCCGGACTGCCGTCGGCGGCCTACCACCGGCTCGCCGAGGAGCCCGCCTGCTGGATCCGCTGCAACCTCGCGGTGAACCTCGGAATCGACCCGGCCCTGATGCACCGGCTCGCCGCCGACCGCGACACCGACGTCCTGGGCCGGCTCGCGCACCACCCCGCGCTGCCGCTCGACCTGCTCGAACGGCTCGCCGTCACCGTCCGGATCGGGCCCGTCCTGCTCCCCCGGATCGCCGCCGCCGAGCCGGCCGAACTCGCCCGGCTCGCGGACTCCCCCGAGCCCCGGGTCCGCATGCTCGCCGCCGAGCACCGCGATCTGCCGCCGACCGTACGGGACCGGCTCGCCGCCGACCCGGACGCGGCGGTCGCGAAGTCGGTCGCCCCGCATCCCGGTCTCCCGCCCGCCCGGCTCACCGCCCTGCTCGACCGGTTCGGCGCCAAGGTCGCCGCCGCCGTCGCCGCCAATCCGGACGCCCCGGCCGTACTGCTCGACCGCATCGCCACCACCGAACCGGCGCCCCTCAGGGCCCTGCGTGCCATCGCGGCCCACCGCCGGGCCGGGCCCGGGGCCCTGGCCCGCTGCCTCGCCTCCGCCGACCGGCGTACCGCCGAGGCCGCAGCGGGCCATCCGGGCCTGCCGCCCGGGGCCATCGCGGCACTGGTCCGGGAGGCCCTGCCGCCCTTCACGGGCAGCCGGCCCGACCCTGGCGTCCCCGTCACGGACGGCCCGATGACCGCCCGATGACTTCCCGATGACCGCAGGGTGACCGGCGGGTGACCGCCCGGGGGCGGAACCCGGCCCCGGCGGCCTCCGGTGTCCGGAAGCGGTCGCGATTGCGTCTCCGTTCCGTTCGGCATGGGTACGAAGTGCCCCGCGGTCCGGGATCATGGGGGCAACCACTCGTGCGGCAAGGGGAGTTGCCATGGGGGACGGCCGGGGGCCCGCACCGGAGGCGGTGACGGCGGCACTGCTGGGCGACGGGCCGCACCAGGCGGTGGCGGACGTCGTACGGGCGCGGTTGCGGATGGTGCCGGAGGGGGCCCGGGCGCTCGCGGCGGCGGAGTCGGGGCCGGGGGACGCGCAGGCGTGGGCACTGCTCACCGCCGCGGTCGCGCACCTGCTGGCCGCGGACCCGGCGTTCGCGCGGTACCTGGCCACCACCGGGCTCGGGAAGCCCGGCGATCCGCCGACCGTCCAGCTGCGCGGCGAGCCCGGCACCGTGCAGCTGCGGCTCGGCCCGCCGTCCGCGCCACCGCCGAAGGGCCCGGCCACCGTCCAGCTGCGGACCGGCCCCGCGGCCGTCGCCCGGGCCCGGGCGCTGGCTGCCCGGAGGAGCGGCACCGGGATCGTGGTGGCGCTCGCCCTGGTCCTGATCGCCGTCCTGGTCGCGCTCGGCGTCCACCTGGGCTCGCGCCCGCTGCTGAAGCCGGGCGGGCCCGATCTGGCGCACGCCGCTCCGGTCCTGCGCGACCCCGCGCTGCTGCGGGGTGTGCTGCCGGAGGCCCGGTCGGTGCCGGCCGGCTGGCAGGTGGCGAGCGGGCCCGAGTCGGGGACGGGCCGGGGCGGCTCACTGCCGTGTCTGCTCCCGAACTCCTGCGACCGTCAACTCGCCCATGCCACCGTGACGTTCGCGGCCGCCGACAGTCGGCACGTGACGATCGACGCGGTCGCCTTCGACTCCCCGGGAACAGCCGCGCAGGCCTTCGCCACCGCGCTCGACCGCACCCCCGGAGAGGATCCGACGGCGGCGCCCCTCGCCGGGATCGGCGACCGGAGCGCCGCCCGGGTGCGAGGGTCGTCGGCGGTGACGCTGGTCCGGGTCGGCGCCGTGCTGCTGCTGGTGCGTGACGACGACCGCGGCGCGGTGGTCGCCGACGACCCGCTCCCCGGCCTCGTCCGGCTGCTCGCCGAGCACGCCCGGCAGGCCCAGGGCGACAGCACCCCGGACGCCGCCGGCACCGACCCGACGCCCTGACGGCCTGGTCCTTGATGGCCGGGCCGCCGAGCGGTCAGGCCCGGTCGAGGTAGGCCAGGACGGCCTGCACCCGCCGGTTGCCGTTCTCGTCGTCGGTCAGCCCGAGCTTGCCGAACATCGAGGTGGTGTACTTGCCGATCGCGCTGTCGCTGAGGAACAGCCGTTGCGCGATAGCCTGGTTGGACAGCCCCTCCGCCATCAGGCCGAGCACCTCCAGCTCCCGCCCGGTGAGCCGGTCGAGCCGCCGGTCGGAGGGGGCGGAGGACACCAGCGCGCCGATCACGGCCGGGTCCAGGGCCGTGCCGCCCGCGGCGACCCGCTCCAGGGCGTCGATGAACTGCTCGCCGTCGAACACGCTCTCCTTGAGGAAGTAGCCGATGCCGCCGGCGCCGTCGGCCAACAGCTCGCGGGCGTACAGCCGCTCCACGTGCTGGGAGAGGATCAACACCGGCAGCCCGGGCACCTGCCGACGGGCCGCCAGGGCCGCCTGGAGCCCCTCGTCGGACTGGGTCGGCGGCATCCGGACGTCGACGACGGCCACGTCCGGGCGTGCGGTCAGCAGGGCGTCCAGGGCCTCGGGGCCGGTGGCGGCGGTCGCGACCACCTGGTGCCCGTAGGCCTCGATCAGGTGGACCAGACCGTCCCGCAGCAGGTAGAGGTCCTCGGCTACAACGATTCGCATGGCACCACCATGGTCGCACGGGTCGGGCCGCCCGCCGGACTGTCGAGTTCCAGGGTTCCGTCGAACACCGCGAGGCGGCGGCGCAGTCCGGCCAGGCCGCCCGCGCCTCCCGCCCCCGCTCTGCCCGTCCCCGTAGCTCTCTCCCCCGCGCCGCCCGGGACCGCACGCCCCGTCACCGCACCCCCCTCCGCCCCGCCTCGGCCGTCGTCCAGGACCTCCACCACCACACCGGTCGCACTGTGCCCGAGGGTGATCCGCACCTCCGACGCCCGGGCGTGCTTGGTCGCGTTGGTGAGCAGTTCGGCGATCCCGAAGTAGACCGCGGACTCGATCGGCGGCTCCAGCCGGAACGGCCCGTCGGCGGTGACGGTCACGTCGAGCGGGCTGTTCAGGGCGAGCGCGCGGACCGCGTCCACCAGCCCGCGTTCGCTCAGCAGCGGCGGGTTGATGCCCCGGACCAGGTCGCGCAGTTCGGCCAGCGAGCTCGCCGCCCCGGCCCGCGCGGCCCGCATCAGCGCCCTGGCCCGCTCGGGATCGGTCTCCATCAATCGACCCGCAGACCCTCCAGCCGGTGCCCTGGCTGGCCACCTCCTGGGAGTGGAGCGCCGACCGCACCCGGCTCGTGCTCAAGCTGCGCGAGGAC
>NZ_JBEZUT010000264.1:0-12676 GCF_040636595.1 Kitasatospora sp. NPDC036755 | reverse complement strand
GGCCCCCCCCCCCCGCCGGGCCCCGCGGCCGGGGCCGTGCGGAACCGCGCCGCCGGAGCGGCGGCCGTTCCTAGTACCAGTTGTGGGCCTGCCAGAACGACCACGCGCCACAGGGGCTGCCGTAGCGGGAGTTCATGTAGCCGACGCCCCACTTGATCTGGGTGGCCGGGTTGGTCCTCCAGTCGGCACCGGCCGAGGCCATCTTGGTGCCGGGCAGCGCCTGGACCAGGCCGTAGGCGCCGGAGCTCTTGTTGGTCGCGGTGTAGTCCCAGCCGCTCTCGCGCTTCACGATCTGGCTGAAGCACTGGAACTGCGCGTCGTTGCCGACGATCTGCCGGGCCAGGTCCTGGACCGAGCCGGGGCTGACCGAGACGGCCGGCGCGCTGTCCTCCACCGCGGTCATCGCGGAACGGGCCTTGGAGCGGTTCGCGGCGGCCTCGTCGGCCTTGCGCTTGTCGTCCGCGGCCTTGGCGGCCTTCTCCGCGTCGGCCTTGGCCTGGGCATCGGCCTTCGCCTGGGCGTCCGCGGCGGCCTGCTGGCGCGCGGCCTCCTCGGCGGCCTTCTGCTCCGCGGCGGCCTTGGCGGCGGCGTCGGCGGAGGCCTGCTGGGCGGATGCCTGCTGGCCGATGTTGTCACTGATGGTCTGCGCCTGGGCGCCAGAGGGGACTTCGGCAAGCAGGGTCGCGCCGGCGACGTCGACCGTCTGCGTCGTCTTGCCCTCGCTGCCCGAGGCCATGCCCACGACGGCACCGACAGCGGTGACGGCGGTGGCGGAGGCCACAGCGACTCCCCGGACCGAGATCCGAGTCACATGGATTCCTTCCAGCATCGCCCACGCGTGACCGTACGGGCGCAACATGCCCCTTGGCACGGACCTCCGCACGGTGCTCTGGTCACGGGAGGTGCTGGCCCGGCGTCCGGCCGAGGTGAGGCGACCGGGCGTTGGAATCGGGCGGCGTACGGCTCAACTGTGTTCAATTGTGCGTCCACCGACCGGAGTTGGCGGACCTTCCGGGGCCTGACTCACGGAGTCCGGGAGCCCTGCCGCGCCGTACGCGGGGCCTGACAGAACCCTCACCATGCCGCACCGGGCACTGTCGACGCAATTCCCGTCCACGTGGCGCATGTCACATTCACCGCACGGCGGTTCCCCGGACGGAAAGCACTCGATGTGATGAAACGGATGGGGCCCGCTCCCTCAGGAACAGGCCCCCGGTCACGAGTTGACCGTATTGTCCGACTATGCCCTACCGCGGCCGGCTCACGGGTGGATGTCCTCCAGCATCTCCGTGACCAGCGCCGCGATCGGCGAGCGCTCCGAGCGGGTGAGCGTGATGTGGGCGAAGAGCGGATGACCCTTCAGCTTCTCCACCACCGCCACCACGCCGTCGTAGCGGCCCACCCGGAGGTTGTCCCGCTGCGCCACGTCGTGGGTGAGCACCACCCGCGAACCCTGGCCGATCCGGGACAGCACCGTCAGCAGGACGTTCCGCTCCAGCGACTGCGCCTCGTCCACGATCACGAAGGCGTCGTGCAGCGAGCGCCCCCGGATGTGGGTCAGCGGCAGCACCTCCAGCATCCCGCGGGAGATGACCTCCTCGATCACGTCCGGGGTGGTGACGGCGGAGAGGGTGTCGAAGACCGCCTGCGCCCAGGGGCCCATCTTCTCCGCCTCGGAACCGGGCAGGTAGCCCAGCTCCTGCCCGCCGACCGCGTACAGCGGCCGGAAGACCATCACCTTGCGGTGCTGCCTCCGCTCCAGCACCGCCTCCAGCCCCGCGCACAGCGCCAGCGCCGACTTCCCGGTGCCGGCCCGGCCGCCCATCGAGACGATCCCGATCTCCGGGTCGAGCAGCAGGTCCAGCGCCACCCGCTGCTCGGCGCTGCGCCCGCGCAGCCCGAACGCCTCGCGCTCGCCGCGCACCAGCCGCACCCGGCCGTCGCCGGTGACCCGGCCGAGCGCGCGGCCGCGCTCCGAGGTCAGCACCAGCCCGGTGTGGACGGGCAGTTCGGCGGCCCCGTCCACGTCCACCCCGCCGTCGTGGCCGGCCGAGAACAGCGCGTCCACCTGGTCGGCCGGGACGTGCAGTTCGGACATGCCCGTCCAGCCCGAGGTGATCGCCAGCTCCGCCCGGTACTCCTCGGCGAGCAGGCCCACCGAGCTGGCCTTGATCCGCAGCGGCAGGTCCTTGGACACGACGGTGACGTCGTAGCCCTCGGCCTGGAGGTTGCGGGCGACCGCGAGGATCCGGGTGTCCGCCTCCCCGCCGCCGGCCCGGTAGCCGACCGGCAGTATCGACACGTCGGAGTGGTTGAGCTCGACCCGGATGGTGCCGCCGAGCTCGCCGACCGGGATCGGCTCGTCGAGCCGGCCGTGGCGGATGCGGTAGTCGTCGAGCAGCCGCAGCGCCTGGCGGGCGAAGTAGCCCAGCTCCGGGTGGTGCCGCTTGGCCTCCAGCTCGGTGACGACCACCACCGGGAGGACGACCTCGTGCTCCTCGAAGCGGGTCATGGCGAGCGGGTCCGCCAGGAGCACGCTGGTGTCGAGAACGTACGTGCGCCGGTCTGGTGTCCGGCGGCTCTTGGAACTGACCACTAGGCCTCCAGAGCGGATGACCCTGCGTCATCCGCGTCCAGCCGGCCCCCGCTGCCCCGGTGGCCTCGGGGCCGGACTGACTGGAGTATTCCCAGGCGGGGAGCGGTGCATTCGCGCCCCCGGCGAACTGACGGATCATTGCCGGTGAACGTTTGGCCTCGCGCGGGCGCCGGGTAGGCCAGGCCTACGGCGGTCATTTCCGCCGGGCGGCCGGGGTGGCGAGGGCGCTCCGCGCCGCGGACCCACCGGGCGGTCGGGCGCGCCCGGCGCGCCGCGGACCCGCCGGAGTGCGGAGCTACAGCCCCAGCCGCCGGTGGCGCTGCTCGTACGCGCGCAGGGCGCGCAGGAAGTCGACCTTGCGGAAGGCCGGCCAGTACGCCTCGCAGAAGTAGAACTCGCTGTGGGCGCTCTGCCAGAGCAGGAAGCCGGACAGCCGCTGCTCGCCCGAGGTGCGGATGATCAGGTCCGGGTCGGGCTGGTTGCGGGTGTACAGGTGCTCGGCGATGTGCTCGACGGTCAGGATCTCGGCCAGTTCCTCGATCGAGGTGCCGCGTCCGGCCTGCTCCTGGAGCAGCGAGCGGACGGCGTCGGCGATCTCGTGCCGGCCGCCGTAGCCGACCGCGACGTTGACCGTTATCCCGTCGATGTCGGCGGTCCGGTCGGCGGCCCGCTTGAGCACGTCGGCGGTGTGCTGCGGCAGCAGGTCCAGCGCGCCGACCGGGTTGACCCGCCAGCGGCGGGCGGCGGCCAGGCCGGTGACGGCGTCCTCGATGATGCCGAGCAGCGGGACGAGCTCGTCGGCCGGGCGGTCCAGGTTGTCGGTGGAGAGCATCCAGAGGGTGACGACCTTGACGTGGGTCTCGTCGCACCAGCCGAGGAACTCGCTGATCTTGTCGGCGCCGCGCTGGTGGCCGTACGCGGTGGAGCCGCCCGCCGCCTTGGCCCAGCGGCGGTTGCCGTCCAGGATCACGCCGATGTGGCGCGGGGTGCTCTCGAGGTGGACCTCGACGCGTCGGCCGTAGAGCCCGTACATCCCGCCGAGCAGGGTGCGCAGTCCCGGCGTCCTCTCGACGACATCGCGCAGACCCATGTTTCCCGGCCCCTCCGTACTCGTTGCAACTGGTGCGTCACCGCCCCCGGCGCAGCCTACTCCGGCGCACAGATGCACGGTAAAGCCGCAGGTAGCGGTCTTGTCACAGTCCTGTACGAAGTCTGTTGCGGCGGGCGTGTCGGGGGGCGTCCGAGGGGGCGGCGGGGCCGCCGCGGGGCGCGCGGGACGCGGACACGGAACGGTCTCCGAATCCTTAACGGAACCGTAAGCCGTTCGTCCGGTGCTTGACGACCAGCAATGGTCTAGTCCAGCTTTTGATCCGGGACGGAACGATCCTCCTGCTCCGCCCCGCAGGCTCACTTCGGACCTCCCCTCCCCCACACGCGGCCGCCGCGCCCCCCACCGCGGCGGCCGCTCCTCCCCCAGGAGCGTCACCCCATGGCCCGTACGCTGAACCAGCCCTCGCACAAGCGCCGGCGCAGCCCCCTCCCGGCCGTCGCGGCCGGCGCCACCGCCCTCGCCCTGGCCGGCGGCGGCCTCGCACTGTTCGCCGGCGGCGCCAGCGCCGCGGTCGGCAACCTGGTCTCCAACGGCGGCTTCGACGGCGGGCTCGGCGGCTGGACCTGCGCCGGAGCCGCGACCACGGTGTCCTCCCCGGTCCACTCCGGCACCGGCGCGCTCCAGGCCACCCCGGGCGCCGGGGACACCGCCGAGTGCAGCCAGACCATCAGCGTGCTGCCCAACACCAGCTACACGCTGAGCGCCTGGGTCCAGGGCCCGTACGTCTACCTGGGGGCGCGCGGCACCGGTGGCACCGACCCGTCCGCCTGGTCGAACCAGAACAGCTGGAACCAGCTGTCCACCACCTTCACCACCGGGGCGAACGCCACCAGCGTCACCGTCTACCTGCACGGCTGGTACGGCCAGAGCGCCTACCTGGCCGACGACGTCGCGCTGATCGGCCCCGGCGGCACCGGCACCCCGTCGCCGACCGCGACCCCCACCCCCACGCCGACCGCCACCGCCTCCCCCACGGCGACCGCGACGCCCACCGCGACGGCGACCCCCACCCCCACCGCGACCGCCACCCAGACCGCGACGCCGACCCCCACCGCGACGCCCACCAGCACCACCCCGCCGGTCACCGGCCTGCCCGCCCACGCCGTCACCGGGTACTGGCAGAACTTCGACAACAACTCGACCGTGCAGCGGCTGAGCGACGTCCAGAGCGCGTACGACATCATCGCGGTGTCCTTCGCCGACGCCGTGCCCACCAGGACCGGCGCGATCAGCTTCACCCTGGACCCGGGCCTGTCCAAGGCGCTCGGCGGCTACACCGACGCCCAGTTCCGCGCCGACGTCAAGGCCAAGCAGGCGGCCGGCAAGAAGGTCATCCTCTCCATCGGCGGCCAAAACGGCGCGATCACCGTCGGGGACGCCACCGCCGGCGCCAACTTCGTCAACAGCGCCTACGCGATCATCAAGGACTACGGCTTCGACGGCATCGACGTCGACCTGGAGAACGGCGTCCAGGCCGGCCCGCTCGGCGACGCGCTGCACGCCCTGCAGGCCAAGGTCGGCCCCGGCTTCGTCCTGACCATGGCCCCCGAGACCATCGGGATGTACAACACCTCCGGCGCCTACTTCCAGCTGGCGCTGAAGACCAAGGACATCCTCACCGTCGTCAACACCCAGTTCTACAACTCGGGCGGCATGAACGGCTGCGACGGCAAGGTCTACACCCAGGGCACCATCGACTTCATCACCTCGCAGGTCTGCACCCAGATCCAGGGCGGCCTGCGGCCGGACCAGGTGGGCATCGGCGTCCCGGCCTCCACCCGGGCGGCGGGCGGCGGCTACGTCTCGCCGACCGTGGTGAACAACGCGCTGGACTGCCTGGCTACGGGCAACAACTGCGGCAGCTTCGTGCCGCCGGCCAAGTGGCCGACCATCCGCGGTGCCATGACCTGGTCGACCAACTGGGACGCCAACAACGGCAACGCCTTCTCCAACGCGGTCGGCCCGTTCGTCCACAAGATGCCGTAACGGCACTCGGCCACGGCACCGGGCACGCGCCACGAGGCCCACGCCGGCTGCCACGGCCACCAGAGCCCAACTCCCCCGGCGCGCCGCTCCTTGAGGGTGGGGCCTGCGCGTCGGCGGCGGGGCCCGTCGCACCGACCGGTGCGGCGGGCCCTTCCGTCTTCCCTGTCCCCTCTTTATAGGGGACGGGCCCGTGAGCGGCGCTTTATAGGGGACGGGCCCGTGAGCGGCCCCGGCCGGTGCGCTCACCGCGCCAGGACCGCGGTGAGCGCACCGAGCAGCAGGAACGGGCCGACCGGAAGGTCCAGTCCGCGCACCGGGCGGCGGCGGGCCAGCGCCGCGGCCGCCCGCACGGTGCCCCAGAGCCCGGCGAGCACCGTCGCGGCGAAGAGCCCGCCGAGCGCCACCGACCAGCCGAACCAGCCGAGCAGCCCGCCCAGGGCGAGCCCGAGCGGGGAGTCCCCGGGGCCCAGAGCCCCCAGCCAGACGGCCAGTTCGAGCACGCCCCCGACCGTGAGCGCGACCAGCAGGCAGCGCAGCGCGGCCCCCGGCCCCGCGGCCGCCACCGCCGACAGCAGCAGCGCGGCCACCCCGCCGAGCAGCGGCACGGTCAGCCGGTACGGCAGCCGGCGCACCCGCGCGTCGACGAAGCCGAGCACCACGCCGAGCGCCGCCGCCCACGCCAGCGCCACGGTCACCACCAGCAACCGGTCCGCCGCGTACGCCACCGCGACGGCGACCGCCGCCGCGACCGCCTCCACCGTCCAGGGGCCGGCACCCAGCCGCTCCCGGCAGCCCGGGCAGCGCCCGGTCGGCGGCAGCAGGCGCACCCGGCGCCCGCAGGACGGGCAGTCGTCGCACCAGGGCTCTCCCTCCGGCACCGCGAACCGGGCGATCAGAGCGCGCAGCAGCGGAGCCGCCAGAAGACCGACCAGCACCGCCGCGACCACGACCGGGACCACCGGCGCACCCCCTCCTCGACCGACGCAACCGGCTCATCCTCCCGCGCCGGCGGTGTGCCGTCCGTCTCGTTCCGTACGACGGCACGGCGACGCTCCTCGCACACAGGGGCATTCCGGACATCCGAGCGCTGCTTCGGAAGGCCGCCCGCCACCCGCGCCTGCCGATCGAAGGGGGTCCTGGGGGGCCTCGGAACCACCCCCGCGAAGGCCCGCCGCACGGCCCCTCCGTACCCCTAAAGTAGGCGGACATGCAGGTCATCCAGTCCAGCAAGCTCGCCAATGTCTGCTACGACATCCGCGGTCCGGTGCTCGACGAGGCGATGCGGCTGGAGGAACAGGGCCACCGCATCCTCAAGCTCAACACCGGCAACCCGGCCACCTTCGGTTTCGAGGCGCCCCCGGAGATCCTCCAGGACATCCTGCGCAACCTGTCCAACGCGCACGGCTACGGCGACTCCAAGGGCCTGCTCTCCGCCCGCCGCGCGGTGGTCATGCACTACGAGGACCGCGGGCTGCACGGCCTCTCGGTCGACGACGTCTTCCTCGGCAACGGCGTCTCCGAACTGATCCAGCTGGCCATGACCGCGCTGCTGGACGACGGCGACGAGGTGCTCGTCCCGGCCCCGGACTACCCGCTGTGGACCGCCTCGGTCTCGCTGGCCGGCGGCACCGCGGTGCACTACCGCTGCGACGAGCAGTCCGAGTGGTACCCGGACCTCGCCGACATCGAGGCCAGGGTCACCGACCGGACCAGGGCCATCGTGGTGATCAACCCGAACAACCCGACCGGCGCGGTCTACCCGCGCGAGGTGCTGGAGGGCATCACGGAGATCGCCCGTCGGCACGACCTGGTGGTCTACGCCGACGAGATCTACGACAAGATCCTCTACGACGACGCCGAGCACGTCCCGCTGGCCACCCTGGCCCCGGACCTCTTCTGCGTCACCTTCAACGGGCTGTCCAAGGCGTACCGGGTCGCGGGCTTCCGCTCCGGCTGGATGGTGCTGTCCGGCGACCGGAACCGGGCCCGCAGCTACATCGAGGGCCTGACCGTGCTCGCCTCGATGCGGCTGTGCGCCAACATGCCCGCTCAGCACGCGGTGGCCGCCGCACTCGGCGGACGGCAGTCGATCCGCGACCTGGTGCTGCCCGGCGGCCGGCTGCACGCCTCGCGCGACGCCGCGTACGAGCTGCTCAACCAGATCCCGGGGGTCAGCTGCGTCAAGCCGAAGGGCGCGCTGTACGCCTTTCCCCGGATGGACCCCAAGGTCCACAAGATCAAGGACGACGCCCGGATGGTGCTGGACCTGCTGCGGTCCCAGCGCATCCTGCTGGTCCAGGGCACCGGCTTCAACTGGCCCGAGCCGGACCACTTCCGGCTGGTCACGCTGCCCCGGGCGGAGGAGATCACCGACGCGGTGACCCGGATCGGCGACTTCCTGGGCGGTTACGTCCAGCCGTAGCCCGTCGGCCCGTCGGCCCGCCCGCCCTCCTGCCCCGGTCGGGCGGGGCCTTCCTGCCCCGGTCGGGCGGGGCTTTCCTGCCCCGGTCGGGCGGGGAATCCCGACGGGCGGGAAAAACACTACGGCCGGAGCTCCGGCCCGGGCGATCTCCTTGGTCGGGGGAAAATCGCCCGGCGGAACTCCGGCCGTCCTGCCGCTCGGCGGGGCGCGCGGTTCGTGCCGCGCGCCCGCCTCTCTCCCGGCTGAGGCTCAGGCTCAGCCGAGACGCGCGACGAGGTTCCGGTACTCGTCCCACAGCTCCTTGGGGGTGTGGTCGCCGAAGGTCTCCAGGTGGGCCGGCACGAGCGCGGCCTCCTGGCGCCAGATGTCGGCGTCCACGGTGAAGAGCAGGTCGAGGTCCTCCTTGGAGAGGTCCAGGTCGCCGAGGTCGAAGCCCTCGACGGTCGGCAGCACGCCGATCGGGGTCTCGACGCCCTCGCCGGTCCCCTCCAGGCGCTCGACGATCCACTTGAGCACGCGGCTGTTCTCGCCGTAGCCGGGCCAGACGAACTTGCCCTCGGCGTCCTTGCGGAACCAGTTGACGTAGTAGATCTTCGGCAGCTTGGCGGCGTCCGCCTGGGCGCCGACCTTCAGCCAGTGGGCGAAGTAGTCACCCATGTTGTAGCCGCAGAACGGCAGCATCGCGAACGGGTCGCGACGCAGCTCGCCGACGGTGCCCTCGGCGGCGGCGGTCTTCTCGGAGGCGATGTTGGCGCCCAGGAAGACGCCGTGCTGCCAGTCGAAGGACTCGGTCACCAGCGGGACGGCGGTGGCGCGGCGGCCGCCGAACAGGATCGCCGAGATCGGCACGCCCGCCTGGTCCTCCCACTCCGGGGCGATGGTCGGGCACTGCGCGGCCGGGACGGCGAAGCGGGCGTTCGGGTGGGCGGCCGGGGTGCCGGACTCGGGGGTCCAGTCGTTGCCGCGCCAGTCGGTCAGGTGCGCCGGGGGCTCCTCGGTGAGGCCCTCCCACCACACGTCGCCGTCGTCGGTGAGGGCGACGTTGGTGAAGACGGTGTTGCCCCAGAGGGTGTCGATGGCGTTGGCGTTGGTGTCCACGCCGGTGCCGGGGGCGACGCCGAAGAAGCCGGCCTCGGGGTTGATCGCGTAGAGGCGGCCGTCCTCCTTGTTGAAGCGCATCCAGGCGATGTCGTCGCCGATCGTCTCGACCTTCCAGCCCGGGACGGTCGGCTGGAGCATGGCCAGGTTGGTCTTGCCGCAGGCGGACGGGAAGGCGGCGGCGACGTACTTGGCCTCGCCGTTCGGCGGGGTGAGCTTCAGGATGAGCATGTGCTCGGCCAGCCAGCCCTCGTCACGGGCCATGGTCGAGGCGATGCGCAGCGCGTAGCACTTCTTGCCGAGCAGGGCGTTGCCGCCGTAGCCCGAGCCGTAGGACCAGATCTCCTTGGTCTCCGGGAAGTGCGAGATGTACTTGGTGCTGTTGCACGGCCACGGCACGTCCGCCTGGCCCTCGGCCAGCGGGGCGCCGACGGTGTGCACGGCCTTGACGAAGTCGCCGTCCTCGCCGAGCTGGTCCAGCACGGCCTGGCCCATTCGGGTCATCACGCGCATGGAGACGGCGACGTAGGCGGAGTCGGTGATCTCGACGCCGTACGCGGCCAGCGGGGAGCCGACCGGGCCCATCGAGAAGGGCACGACGTACATCGTGCGGCCCTTCATCGCGCCGCGGAAGAGTCCCTGCTCGCCCTGGAAGATCTCCCGCATCTCGGCGGGGGCCTTCCAGTGGTTGGTCGGTCCGGCGTCCTTCTCCTGCTCGGAGCAGATGAAGGTGCGGTCCTCCACGCGCGCCACGTCCGAGGGGTCGGAGGCGGCGTAGTAGGAGTTGGGGCGCTTCTCCTCGTTGAGCTTCTTGAAGGTGCCCTGAGCCACCAGCAGGTCCGCGAGGCGCTGGTACTCCTCGTCGGAACCGTCGCACCACTCGATGCGGTCCGGCTGGGTGAGCTCGGCGATCTCGCTCACCCAAGCGAGCAGCTGCTTGTGGTGGGTGGGCGCGGATGCGCTGAGAGCAGAGATCTCGTACGACACGATCGCTCCGTTTCACGCCATCTCGGCGAGGAGATGGCGTCGCGGGGGTCTGAGGGTGCTTGCAGCGTAGCTCCGGACTCAAGGCCAGAACGCGGCGAAGCGTCGAAATTGACGGACCTTTTACTCCAGCCAGTACGATTACCCACCGGTAACACGCCGTCCGCGCAGCCGACGGAGTGTGCGGGGCCACACTCCAATTACTCCAAAACGTCTAACAGTGACGATCGCCACTTCCTACGCATGAGTAACCTACGGAGCCGTAGGTAGCGGGTAGCATGCTGCGCATGACTGCTGCTGCGCTCGCGGAGAGTGCACTCACGGAGAGCAAGCCGAAGTGGCGCGGCTGGCTGCACGCCGGGATGTTCCCCGCCACGGTGGCCGCCGGGATCGTGCTGATCTGCCTGGCCGACTCCACCCCCGCCAAGATCGCCTGCGCGATCTACTCGGTCAGCGCCTGGCTGCTGTTCGGGGTCAGCGCGGTGTACCACCGCTTCGACTGGGGCCCGCGCGGGGACGCCGTGCTGCGCCGGCTGGACCACGCGAACATCTTCCTGATCATCGCGGGCACCTACACGCCGTTCACGATGCTGCTGCTCAAGGGCGCCGCCCAGCAGGTGCTGCTCTGGGCGGTCTGGGGCGGCGCGCTGGCCGGGATCGCGTTCCGGGTGTTCTGGGTCGGCGCACCGCGCTGGCTGTACACACCGGTGTACCTCGCGCTGGGCTGGGCCGCCGCCTTCTTCCTGCCGGACTTCCTGCGCACCGGCGGGGTCGCCGTCCTGGTGCTGATGATCGTCGGCGGAGTGCTCTACAGCATCGGCGGCGTGGTGTACGGGCTCAAGCGCCCCGACCCCTCACCCCGCTGGTTCGGGTTCCACGAGGTGTTCCACGCCTTCACGCTGGGCGCGTTCATCGTCCAGTACGTCGGCGTCTCACTGGTGGCGTACAGCACGGCCGGCTGATCCCGGCGCACCCCGGCGGGCGGTCGCACGGTCCACGGACCGGACGGCCGCCCGTTCGGCCGTCCAGGGCCGCTCGTACGGGGCCCGGATCTGCGGGCGGCGCGGGTAGGACCCGTGGTCGGCGGCGCCGGACTCCGACGGCGAACCCTGGTCCAGCAGTGGCCCGTGGGCGTGGTGGAGCTCGCCGTGCTGCTCGCCGTGGGCGTGGTGCTGCTCACCGTGCGACTGGCGGTGCGGGTCATGGGAGCCGTGCGGCCCGTACGGCCCGTGGGATCCCTCGGACTCGGGGGACCCGTGGGAACCCGGGGAACCCGGGGAACCGTAGGAACCGGGGGACTCATAGGACGCATAGGACTCGCGGGGCGAGCCGGCCGAGCGGGCCCGCGCCTGCCGGGCGTCCAGCGCCTCGCGGGCCCGGCGGCAGCGCTCGCAGTGCGCGGCGTCCGGGCCGCCGCGGCGCGGACGGTGCCGCACCGGGGCCGACCCGCCGTGCAGCGCGCGCCAGCGGCGGGCGACGTAGACCATGAGCAGCAGGGTCTCCACCCCGGCGACCGCCAGCACCAGCAGGGCGCCGTTGATCAGATAGGCCGCGACCACGGCCAGCGCAGAGCCCACCACCATCGCCGAACCCCACAGCTGGGCGCTCGTCTGCTTGTCGTCCGCGTCGGCCACCTCGGTCCCCTTTCCCGGTGCCGGGCTCGTGGTCGGCTCCCGCCGCCCCACCTCTTCTCCGCTCTCGGCACGCGTCGGCCAGCACTGACCGATTGCCACATGGTATCTACCGACAGTCATGGCCGACTGCCCCGGGGCGGCGAACGACAGATCAACGTTGCGTCAATTCCTTGTGCGGAAGCGGCACTTCCTGGACACATCACGGAGCGTAGCCGGACTTGCGCGGTGCGGACGCCCCCACGGCGGCACCGAGAACGCCGGAGGGGCCACCGACCCTCCGGTCGACGGCCCCTCCGACGCCCCTCCGGCGCCCTCCGACGCCCCTCCGGCGCCCTCCGGCGCCCTGCGGCGCCCGCTCGCTGTCCGCCGTCCGGCGTCAGCCGCGGCGGATGCCCGCCCTCCGCCGCAGCACGGCGCCCGCGCCCACCAGCGCGGTGGCCCCGAGGGCGGCCGCGGCCGTCACGGCCGGCAGCACCGAACCTCCGCCCGAGGCTTCCGCCACGGACACGGACTGCGGCCCGGCTACGGTCTGCGACGCCGCCGCGGCGCCGTCCGCCTCGTAGCCGCCGCCCTTGCCCGCCCGGTCGTACGCCGAGCCGGGCAGCTTGTCCCCGTACCTCTGGTGCACCAGCTGCTGGTACGCGGCCAGCGTGACCCCGCCCGCGCCCACCGAGCGCCGGGCCTCGTCGTCCAGCGGCAGCACCCGGCCGTCGCGCAACACGTACCAGGCGTTGACCTGCGGCTCGCGGACCAGCACGCGGTACCGTCGTAGTGACGGGTCCAGTGGGCGCCGCTCAGCAGGCTGAAGTCGGGCTGCGCGCTGGTGACGCTGCTGCTGGTGCCAA